>NZ_JAGYGF010000054.1:0-44939 GCF_019947305.1 Pseudomonas sp. BF-RE-21
GGTTGCCCACTGCGCAGAACCTCCACTCGGCCTCTCGAGGGGGCGCTCAGATCAAAAGCGGAAGGCGAGCTAACGCTCGGCCTGATGAGTGGTGGAAATCAAAAGCAAACGCGATTCCCTGTAGGAGCGAGGCTTGCCCGCGAAAAACGACCGGACAACACGTTCATTCAGACAGCCCGCGTTATCGTTGACGTCCATCGCCAGCAGGCTGGCTCCTACAAGGGATCGGTGTACATGTCCGGAATGGGTGAGCGCAGCAGAGAAGGACAACGCGTCCCCCCAAAGAGCCAGGTCGGCTTTCAGGCCGCCTCGGCGGCTGTGGCGGTAGTCGCCCCCTCGAGAGGCCGAGCGCAGGTTCTGCGTAGTGGGCAACCCGGCATGGATGCCGGGTTAGCCGCCCCCGGCCATGGATGGCCGATGGCGGCGGGCCCACGGAGCAGGACCGGAGCGAGGGCATGCCGAGCATTAGCGAGGCACCGAACGACAGGGGCAAAAGCGCTTGGTTACTTGGCGCTTCTCCAAGTGACTCGCTGTAAAAGCGAAACCATTAGCGGCCGTTACCGCAGGAATGGATATGTACACCCTCAAAAAACCGACCGCCTGACACAAAGCCATCGCGAGCAGGCTCGCTCCCACAGTGGGTTTTCTGCTTCACAGACTTGCTCAACCACCACTCATATTCATGAACCGAACAATCTGCACATCCCCCTCCGGAGTGAAATCATGGCGCAACGGTTTACCGCGCAAAGCCTTTTGCACCGCATTGATCACCGGCTGGTCATCCAGCGGATAACGCCGCAGCAACCCTCTCAAATCCAGCGCATCGTCCTGCCCCAGACACAACAGCAGCTTGCCTTCCACGGTCATCCGCACCCGGTTGCAAGTACCGCAGAAGTTGTGACTGTTGGGCGAAATGAAACCGATCCGGGTCTCGGGATGGCGTTCCAGGCGCACATAACGCGCCGGCCCGCCGCTGTTTTCCGTACTGTCGAGCAAGCGATGACGCTGAGCAATCAACGTGCGCACGTCATCACTGGAACAAAACGATTCGCCCCGTGATCGCCCGACGTCGCCCAGCGGCATTTCTTCGATAAAACTGATATCGATGCGCTGGTCGATGGCGTATTGCACCAACGCCGGGACCTCATCGAAGTTGCGCCCCTTCATCACCACGCAGTTGAGCTTGATTCGCTCAAACCCCGCATCCCGCGCCGCTTCGATGCCGCTCAGCACCTGATCGAGATCGCCGTTGCGGGTGATCGCGCGAAATTTCTGCGCGTCCAGGCTGTCGAGGCTGATGTTCATCCGTTTAACACCCGCCTCCACCAACGGCCGTGCCAGGCGGCCCAGCTGCGAGCCGTTGCTGGTCATCACCAGTTCGCGCAAACCGGGCAACGCGGCGATGTTGCGACACAGATCGACAATGCCGGGACGGATCAACGGCTCACCGCCGGTGAGGCGAATCTTGCGCACGCCCAGGCCGACGAACAGCGTTGCCAGGCGCTGCATTTCCTCCAGCGTGAGCACCTGCTGACGCGGCAGGAAGGTCATGTTTTTCGCCATGCAATACACACAACGAAAATCACACCGGTCCGTCACCGACATCCGCAGATAATCGATCTGCCGCCCAAAACCATCCTGCATCACAGCGTTCATCACATCTCCCGGTTAGCCTTGAGGCTCACTGCACCAGCGGTGAGTCAGCGCCCTGCAAATGAATACCGCGGACATCCGCCGCGCCAATCAGGGTTTGCAGGTATTGCACCAGGGCCTTTTGCCAGACGCCCTGCTGCAACTGCGTGCGGATCGCCGTCGACACCGCTTCATAGGGCAACGGCATGCCTTCGATCCGCTGATCGACGCTGACCACATGCCAGCCATAACGACTTTCCAGCGGTTTGCTGGCCAGCCCCGGTGCCAGCGTGAACAACTGCCGCTCCAGTTCCGGCACGGTCTGGCCTTTGCTGATCTGCCCCAGAGAACCGCCTTGCGCCTTCGAAGGGCAGGCCGAATATTTCACCGCCAGCTCGGCGAAGCTGCCGGGGAAGTCTTCCAGCCGTTGCAGCAGGATTTCTGCCTGGGCATGCGCCAGCTCGCGGGCTTCGGCATCGTCCGGCGCGCACTCCAGCAGGATGTGCCGCACCGCCAGCAACGGCGCGCTGTGAAAGCGCCCGCGATTGTTTTCGTAGTAACGAAGGCTGGTTTGCTCGTCGCATTGCGGCACGATCACCTCGCGTTCGAGCAACAAGCGCGTGGCGGCTTCTTCTTCGTTCTCACCGGCACCGACCTCCAGCGACACGCCCAGTTCGGCAATGCGCTGCTGCAACAACTCGCGGATCACCAGCGCCTTGGCGGCCAGATACACCGCCTCTTCGCGGCTTTCGGCCGGGTGATATTGCAGCTCCTGGGCCATCGCTTCCGGGGTGATCACCACCTCGTTGACGCTGATGATCGGCCACTCCTGCTCACTGCTGGCGATCAACTGCGCGGGCGCGTCATCGGCCGCCGGAGGCTCAACCGCGAGCTCTTCAAACGGTGCGACATCGTCCGGCACCGCAACCTCTACTTGTTTGGAAGATCCGCAGCCACCGCTGCCGCCGTTACCGCCGCCACATCCACATCCACCTGACATGATTGTCTCCTCAGAATTTCTGCCGAACGATTTGATAACGGCGTCCCAGGTACCAGACCGGTGCACTGATCACATGTACGAGACGGGTGAAGGGGAACAGCACAAACAGGGTCAGGCCGAGGAACACGTGCAGCTTGTAGGTCAGCCCGACCGGCGCGATGGAGGCCGCCGCTTCCGTCGGCCGCAACAGCACGGTGTTCTGCGCCCAGTCGGCGAGCATCACCATCACCGAACCGTCCATGTGCGCGGTGGACGCAACGATGGTCAGCAGGCCGAGCAGCAACTGCGCCAATAGCACCAGCAGAATCAGGATGTCCGACGTACTGGACGTGGCGCGGACCCGAGGATCGCTCAGGCGCCGGTTGACCAGCATCAGCAGGCCGATCAGGCACAACAGGCCGAAGAACCCGCCGGACACCATCGCCAGCAACTGCTTGTTCTCAGTGCTGATGACATGGTGATAAACCGACGCGGGCGTCAGCAGGCCGACGAAATGCCCGGCCAGCACGAACAACACACCGATGTGGAAGAAGTTGCTCGCCACACGCATGCCGCGCTGGTTGAGCATTTGGCTGGAGCCCGCCTTCCAGGTGTACTGCGACAGGTCGAAGCGAGCCCAACTGCCGATCAGGCAAATGGCCAAAGCGATATAGGGATAAATCCCGAACAACAACAGGTTCCATTTAGACATTGCCTACCTCCTGGACTGGCGCGGCGGCCAGTCCTTCATGCTGAAAATCCACCCAGTGCAACGGCACCGCGCTTTCTTCCCGGGCCTTGCCCGGCGCGCTTGGCAGCGAACCGCAACGGTCCTGCTGTTCGGCCTGGAGAAAGTCCACGGCCTCCTCTTCCCAGATCTTGTCGAGGGCTTCGAGCGAGTCGTCGCGCACTTCCGCCGCGACCTGCTCACGCAGGTCGGCCACGGCCTGATGCGGCTCGGCCCCGGCAATCTGCAGCAGCGCCCGGAAGCAACTGGCGTAGGCGCTTTCACGCTCTTCCAGACGCGCCGCGAGCAAGGCCAGCAGGTGCGAGACATCCGCCAGGCCCTCGCGGGCCTCGATGTCTTCGCGAGTGGACAGAAACTCCAGGTACAGCGGGATGTAGTCCGGCAGCTCTTTGACGCCGATGGCAAAACCGGCGTCCTCGTACTGCGCCATCATGTCGACCATGGCCTGGCCACGGTCGCGGGACTCACCGTGCACGTGCTCGAACAACAGCAACGAGAGCGCGCGCCCCCGACCGAACAGCGCACCGTAGTGCTCCTGCCCGTCCATCAGGTCATTGGCGCAGATCAGCTCCAGCAACTCGAACAACGCACCGCGCTGCTTCGGGCTGATTTCCCGCGACTGAATGATCGCCTGCTCCAGTTCGTCGCGGCCGCTGATCAGCGTTTCAGTCGGGTAATCGAGCAGCAGCGAAATCACTTTGAGAATTTGCATGCTCATTCCTCCCACAACTGCACGGTTTTCAGGACGTCGCGACGGTTGGCCTTTTTCGCGCCGAACATGTTGGTGTCGGAGCTGCCGCTGCAACCGCTGCCGAAACTGAAACCGCAACCGGAGCGTTCGGCAAAGGCGTCGCTCATGGCGTCTTCGCGGTGGGCGGTCGGTACCACAAAACGGTCCTCATAGTTGGCGATGGCCAGGTAGCGGTACATTTCCTCGACCTGGTCCACGCTCAAACCGACGTCCGCCAGCACTTGCAGGTCTTGCACGCCATCGACTTGCTCGGAACGCTTGTAGGCACGCATCGCCAGCAAGCGTTTCAACGCACGCTTGACCGGTTTTTCATCGCCGGCAGTCAGCAGGTTGGCCAGGTACTTCAGTGGAATACGCAGGCTGTCGACGTCCGGAATCACCCCGTTCATGCCGACGGTGCCAGCAGTTGCGGCGTTTTGAATCGGCGACAGTGGCGGTACGTACCAGACCATCGGCAAGGTGCGGTATTCCGGGTGCAGTGGCAGTGCGAGTTTCCAGTCCACGGCCATTTTGTAGACCGGCGAACGCTGGGCCGAATCGATCACCGACTGCGGCACACCGTCTGCCAGGGCCTGACGGATCACCGCCGGGTCATTCGGGTCGAGGAAGATCTCCAGTTGTTTCTCGTACAGATCCTGCTCATTGGCGGTGCTCGCCACTTCGCTGATGCGGTCGGCGTCGTACAGCAACACGCCGAGGTAACGGATACGACCGACGCACGTTTCGGCGCACACGGTCGGCATCCCGGCTTCGATACGCGGGTAGCAGAAAATGCACTTCTCGGACTTGCCGCTTTTCCAGTTGAAGTAGATTTTCTTGTACGGGCAGCCGCTGATGCACATGCGCCAGCCGCGGCATTTTTCCTGGTCGATCAGGACAATGCCGTCTTCTTCACGCTTGTAGATCGCCCCGCTCGGGCACGATGCCGCACACGCCGGGTTGAGGCAGTGCTCGCACAGGCGCGGCAAATACATCATGAAGGTGTTTTCGTACTCGCCGTAAATGTCCGCCTGGATCTTGTCGAAGTTCTTGTCCTTGCGACGCTTGGCGAATTCGGTGCCGAGGATTTCTTCCCAGTTCGGGCCCCACTCGATTTTCTCCATGCGCTTGCCGGAGACCAGCGAGCGTGGGCGCGCCGTCGGCTGATGCTCGCCCAGCGGTGCGGTGTGCAGGTGCTGGTAATCGAAGTCGAACGGCTCGTAGTAGTCGTCGAGGCTCGGCAGGTCCGGGTTGGCAAAGATGTTGGCCAACACGCGGAACTTGCCGCCGATGCGCGGGTTGATCGAGCCGTTGGCATTGCGGATCCAGCCGCCCTTCCACTTGTCCTGGTTTTCCCATTCTTTCGGGTAGCCGATCCCGGGTTTGCTTTCGACGTTGTTGAACCAGGCGTATTCCATGCCTTCACGGCTGGTCCAGACGTTTTTGCAGGTGATCGAGCAAGTGTGGCAACCGATGCACTTGTCCAGGTTCAGCACCATGCCGATTTGTGAGCGAATCTTCATCTCAGTTCTCCTCGATATCGGTCGGCAGAGGACGCGGCAGGTCATCACCGGACGAACCATCGAGCCAGTCGACTTTGGACATTTTGCGCACCACGACGAACTCGTCGCGGTTGCAACCGACCGTGCCGTAATAGTTGAAACCGTAGGCCTGCTGGGCATAGCCACCGATCATGTGGGTCGGTTTGAGCACGACGCGGGTCACCGAGTTGTGGTGGCCGCCACGGGTCTTGGTGGTTTCCGATCCGGGCACGTTCACGATCCGTTCCTGGGCGTGGTACATCATCACCATGCCGTCCTTGACCCGCTGACTGACCACCGCACGGGCGGTCAGCGCACCGTTGGCGTTGAAGCACTCGATCCAGTCGTTGTCCTCGATGCCGGCGCTTTTCGCGTCGTTCTCCGACAGCCAGACAATCGGGCCGCCACGGCTTAAGGTCAGCATCAACAGGTTGTCGCTGTAGGTGCTGTGGATGCCCCACTTCTGGTGCGGCGTGATCCAGTTCAGGACGATTTCCTTGTGGCCGTTGCTGCGCTTGCCTTTCACCCCGGCGATGGTCCGGGTGTTGACCGGCGGCCGGTAACTCATCAGTTGCTCGCCGAACGCCTGCATCCACGGGTGATCCTGGTAGAACTGCTGGCGACCGGTGATGGTGCGCCATGGAATGGCTTCATGAACGTTGGTGTAACCGGCGTTGTAGCTGACGTGATCGTCTTCGAGCCCCGACCAGGTCGGGCTGGAAATGATCTTGCGTGGCTGCGCCTGGATGTCGCGGAAGCGAATTGCCTCATGCTCCTTGCCCACCGCCAGATGGCTGTGGTCGATGCCGGTGAATTCCGACAGCGCGGCCCAGGCCTTGACCGCTACGTGACCGTTGGTTTCCGGTGCCAGCGACAGGATCACTTCCGCTGCATCGATGGCCGAGTCGATTTTCGGACGGCCGTGGCTGATACCGGCGTCCCGTTCGTGGTGGTTGAGCTCACCGAGGAACTTCACTTCGGCCTCGGTGTTCCAGTTGATGCCCTTGCCGCCGTTGCCGTGTTTCTCCAGCAATGGCCCGAGGGACGAGAACTGCTTGTAGATGTTCGGGTAGTCGCGCTCGACCACGTGCAGGTTCGGTGCGTTTTTACCCGGCACCGGTGCCACGCCTTCGCTTTTCCAGTCGGTGCCGCCAAACGGCTGGGCCAGTTCGCCGACGCTGTCGTGCATCAGCGGAATGGTCACCAGATCCTTTTCGACGCCCAGGTGCCCTTCGGCCATGCTGGAAAACGCCTTGGCGATGCCTTTGTAGATTTCCCAGTCGGAACGCGATTCCCACGCCGGGTCGATCGCGGCCGACAACGGGTGAATGAACGGGTGCATGTCCGAGGTGTTCATGTCGTCTTTTTCGTACCAGGTCGCGGTCGGCAAGACGATGTCGGAATAGACGCAGGTCGAGGACATGCGGAAGTCCAGCGTAGTCACCAGGTCGAGCTTGCCGATGGCGCCCTCGTCCACCCATTCGGCTTCTTCCGGTTTGCAGTCGCCGACCTGGCCGATGTCTTCGTTCATCACCCCGTTCTTGGTGCCGAGCAGGTACTTGAGCATGTACTCGTGGCCTTTGCCCGAGGAGCCCAGCAGGTTGGAGCGCCAGATGAACATGTTGCGCGGGAAGTTCACCGGGCTGTCCGGTTGCTCGCAAGAGAAGCGCAGCGAACCGTCCTGCAGCGACTTGACCACGTAGTCTTTCGGTTCCATGCCGGCAGCAGCGGCATCACGGCAAATGTGCAGCGGGTTGGTGTTGAGTTGCGGTGCGCTAGGCAACCAGCCGGCGCGTTCGGCGCGGATGTTGTAGTCCAGCGCATGCTCGGGGAATTGCGACTTGTCGGCCAATGGCGAGAGCACGTCGTGCATGCTCATCTTCTCGTGGCGCCACTGCGAGCTGTGGGCGTAGAAGAAGCTGGTGCCGTTCATTTGCCGTGGCGGACGGTTCCAGTCCAGACCGAACGCCAGGGGCAGCCAGCCGCATTGCGGACGGAGTTTTTCCTGGCCGACGTAGTGCGCCCAACCGCCACCGGTCTGACCGACACACCCGCAGAGCATGAGCATGTTGATCAGCCCGCGGTAGTTCATGTCCATGTGGTACCAGTGATTCATCGCCGCGCCGACGATGATCATCGAGCGGCCCTTGGTCTTGTCGGCGTTATCGGCAAACTCACGGGCAATCTGGATGGCTTTCTCGCGGCTGACGCCGGTGATCTGCTCCTGCCAGGCCGGGGTGCCGGGCACCGAGGCGTCGTTGTAATCCTTGGCGACGTTTTCGCCACCCAGGCCACGGTCGATCGCCAGGTTAGCGGCCGACAGGTCGAACACGGTGGCGACTTTGGCCACGCTGCCGTCAGCCAGAACGAGGCTGTGCACCGGCACACGACGGTATTGCACGGCATCGCCGGCCACGTGCTGGAAGTGCTCGTGGGACTCGCCGGCAAAATACGGGAACGCCACTTCGGCCACGTCATCGCCGATCAGGCTCAGTTTCAGATCTATCTCGCGGCCTTCACCACCCTCACGCGGCAGGATGTTCCACTTGCCCTTCTCGCCCCAGCGATAACCGATGGAGCCCTGAGGGGACACCAGTTCGCCGCTGGTATCCAGGGCGATGGTTTTCCATTCCGGGTTGTTTTCCTGGCCGAGGTTGTCGGTCAAGTCGCTGGCGCGCAGGAAGCGGTCCGGCTGGTAACCGGCGCCCGGCGCCTTGTCAGCCATTTGCTTGAGCAGTACCAGCACCGGCAGATCGGTGAAGCGCTTGGCGTAGTCAGTGAAATAGGCGCTCGGTTTATCCAGGTGGAATTCTTTGAAGATCACATGGTTGAAGGCTTGCGCCAGCGCCGCGTCGGTGCCCTGCTTGGGGTTCAGCCACAGGTCGGTGAGCTTGGCGACTTCCGAATAGTCCGGGGTGATCGCCACAGTCTTGGTGCCCTTGTAACGGACTTCGGTGAAGAAGTGCGCGTCGGGGGTACGGGTCTGCGGAACGTTGGAACCCCAGGCAATGATGTAGTTAGAGTTGTACCAGTCGGCCGATTCCGGCACGTCGGTCTGCTCGCCCCAAACCATCGGCGAGGCCGGTGGCAAGTCGCAATACCAGTCGTAGAAGCTCAGGCAGGCGCCGCCGATCAGCGACAGGTAACGCGAACCTGCGGCGTAGCTGACCATCGACATGGCCGGGATCGGCGAGAACCCGACGATCCGGTCGGGGCCGTACTGTTTGATGGTGTAGACGTTGGACGCCGCGATGATCTCGTTGACTTCGTCCCAGCTGGAACGAATGAAGCCGCCCATGCCGCGCTTGCTTTTATAGGAGTCGGCCTTGGCCTTGTCCTCGACAATGCTGGCCCAGGCTTCGACCGGCGCCATGGTCTGGCGCGCATCGCGCCAGAGCTTGAGCAACGGCTTGCGGATTTTCGGGTACTTGAGCCGGTTGGCGCTGTAGATATACCAGCTGTAACTGGCGCCGCGCGGGCAGCCACGAGGCTCATGGTTGGGCAGGTCGTTGCGGGTGCGCGGGTAGTCGGTCTGCTGGGTTTCCCAGGTAATCAGGCCGTTCTTCACGTAGATCTTCCACGAGCAAGACCCGGTGCAGTTCACCCCATGGGTGGAACGCACGATCTTGTCGTACTGCCAGCGCGAACGGTAGACGTTCTCCCAGTCGCGCGACTCTTTGCGGGTCTCTCCATGACCCTCGGAAAACTCGTTTTGCTTGCGATTGAAAAACCGCAATTGATCCAGTAAATGACTCACGGTGTAGTCCTCTCAGGCTTGCTGCGGGGTTCTGTGCCCCGCCCACGCAATGGTTGGATTCGGGTCGTCTCAGCAGGGTGTCGCGGCGCCTTTGCGCGCGTACCACCACCAGGTCACGACGATGCAGCTCAGGTAAAAACCGACGAACATGTAGAAGGCCATCTCCGGTCCGCCGGTCTGGGCCATCGAAGTGCCGAAGGATTTGGGAATGAAGAACGCACCGAAGGCGCCCATGGCCGAACTGAAGCCCAGGACGGCGGCGGACTCTTTGCCGGCATTCTTGAGTGCTTGTTCGCGCACGGCCGGGGATTTTCCGGCAGCGGCTTTTTCATGCTGGGTGCGGAAGATCACCGGGATCATGCGGAAGGTGGAGCCGTTGCCCACGCCGGTGGTGATGAACAGCAGCATGAACATGCCGAGGAAGCCGTAGAAGTTGCCGCCTGTACCGTTCTGCGGCAGGAAGTGCATGACGCCGAAGACCATCACGATCATCGCGACGAAGTTCCACAGGGTCACTTTTGCGCCGCCGAGCTTGTCCGCCAGCCAGCCGCCCAATGGACGCACGAGCGCACCCACCAATGGGCCGAGGAAGGCGAATTTCAGTGCAATCACATCAGGGAACGAGGTTTTGATCAGCAATGGAAACGCAGCGGAAAAACCGATGAACGAACCGAAGGTCGCCAGGTACAACCAGCACATCAGCCAGTTGTGCTTGCGTTTGAAGATCACCGCTTGCTCGCTGAACGAGGCCCGCGCACTGGACAAATCGTTCATGCCGAACCAGGCCAGCACCGTCACCAGGACAATGAACGGCACCCAGATGAACCCGGCGTTCTGCAGCCACAATTGGCCACCGTCCGGCAGGGTTTGCGGATTGCCACCCATGACGCCGAACACGCCGAAGGTGATCACCAGTGGTACGCAGAACTGCATCACCGAGACACCCAGGTTACCCAACCCGGCGTTGAGGCCCAGGGCCGTGCCTTGCTGGGACTTTGGGTAGAAGAAGCTGATGTTGGACATGCTCGAGGCGAAGTTGCCGCCGCCAAAACCGCAGAGCAAGGCAATCCATACGAACACGCTGTACGGGGTGCCCGGGTCCTGCACCGCGAAGCCCATCCAGATCGATGGCACCAGCAACGATGCGGTGCTCAGGGCGGTCCAGCGCCGGCCACCGAAGATCGGCACCATAAAGGAATAGAAGACGCGCAAGGTCGCGCCGGACAGGCCCGGCAACGCCGCCAGCCAGAACAACTGGTCGGTGGTGAAGGTGAAGCCGATGGCGTTCAGGCGCACGATCACCGTGCTCCAGACCATCCACACCGCGAAGGCCAACAGCAGCGCGGGAATGGAGATCCACAGGTTGCGCGTGGCGGTCTGTTTGCCGCTGCTTCCCCAGAACGCAGGGTCCTCGGGGCGCCAGTCATGAATGACCGGCCCTTTTTCAGGCTTTTGCAGAACGGACATGTTGTTCTCCTTGGGCAATGCTGGAAATCGGGGACGGGGTCAGCGTCGGCGCTTTACCAAGCACCGGGCTTTTGCGCATTTCGCTGAAGTACATCCAGGTGAGGGAGACCCAGACCACGCCGTACATCAACATGAAGCAGGACGAGCGCACGCCGGTGAGGTCCACCAGGGCGCCAAACATGATCGGCAGCACGAAACCGCCCAGGCCACCGGCCAGACCGACGATGCCGGACACCGCGCCCATGTTTTTCGGGTAGTCATTGGCGATGTATTTGAAGACCGAGGCCTTGCCGAACGCGAAGGCAATGCCCATGACGAACAGCAGCACGGTGAACAGCGCGGGATTGAGGCCGATGTGGAAATCCACGGTGCCGTTGATGGTCTGCACTTGCAGTTGGGTCTGTGGGTACGAGAGCAGGAACAGGCAGATCCAGCTGACCCACAACACCCACCAGGTCACGCTTTGCGCGCCCCAGCGATCCGACATCCAGCCACCGACGGCACGCAGCACGCCACCGGGCAGGGAAAAACACGCCGCCAGCAGCGCCGCGCTTTGCAGGCTGAAACCGTATTCCTGCACGTAGTACTTGGTCATCCACAGCGCGAGGGCCACATAGCCGCCGAAGACGATCGAGTAGTACTGGCAGTAGCGCCACACCGCGGGATCTTTCAGCGAACGCAGTTGCTCACGCAGCGTGGCGCCCGAGGCACTGCGGTGGTCCTTGTTTTCGGCACTGAGGAACCAGAACGACAGCGCAGTGATAAAGAGGATGGCGCTGAAGACTTTCGGCACCAGCTGCCAACTGCCGGCGGCGATCAGGGCCGGGGCGAGAAACTTGGTGACCGCAGCCCCGGCGTTACCGGCGCCGAAGATGCCCATGGCGAAGCCCTGGTTCTCTTTGTCGAACCACTTGGCGACGTAGGCAATCCCGACCGAGAACGAGCCACCGGCCAAACCGACGAACAGGCCCAGCAGCAAAAACTGCCAATAAGCAGTGGCGTGGCTGATCAGGTACAGCGGTGCGACGCAAGACAGCATCAGCAGAAAGAACACGCTGCGCCCGCCAAAGCGGTCGGTCAGCAGCCCCAGCGGCAAACGCACCAGCGAGCCGGTCAAGACCGGGGTCGCGGCCAGCAGGCCGAACTGGGTTTCGTTGAGCTGGAGCAGTTCCTTGATCGGCACCCCGAGCACGGCAAACATCATCCAGACCATGAAACATACAGTGAAGGCCAGCGTGCTCATGCCCAGCACCAAGCCTTGTCGTACACGGGGTTGGGTCACAATGCTCTCCAGTCAGTTAGCCATGGCGGCAGACTAGAGAGAGCAACCCCGTAAAAACTTGATCCACGTCAACGAAGCCCAAGCGGGCCCAAGCCTATGCTTGCACTGCCTACCTCCAAGGAGGTAGACCGGAGAATGCTTAAAACCCCTTATTTATCAGCGTTTTAACTTTTTCCACCCAGTGTTCTGTCGACAGGGAGCCGTCGACAACTCTTTAGAGGTAGCGCGCCTCTGGATCGCCTTCGCGGGCAAGCCTCGCTCCTACAGGATTGAAGTCGTTCCCATTTTCGGCAGCCGGACCCAATCCTGTAGGAGCGAGGCTTGCCCGCGAAGAGGCCATAACAAACAACCTCACTCTGGAGCTATACATGCTCTGCTTTCTGCTTTACCCCCGGGACCTGCGCCGATGATTCGCTGGTTGCGCAGCTCCCTGCCCGCCCGCGCCGGGCTCGCGGTGATCCTGATCGCCGTGCTCGCGCTCGCCAGCTCGTTGAGCGCCGGGTTGATCGCCTGGTTCAGCCAGGGCGATGCCGCCGCCATCAATACCGCGGGCTCGGTGCGCATGGAAACCTACCACCTGAGCTGGAAACTCGCCGCCGGTGCCACCGATGAAGAAATCATCGGCATCACTGAAAGCCTGCAACGTCGCCTCAACAGTCAGTCACTCAAGGCCGTGCTGGAAGATGGCCCGACCACCGCGTTGCAAACCAGCTACGGGCAACTCCAGCAACAATGGAACGAAGCGTTGCGCCCGGCGCTGGAACGCGGCGATGCCGTGGCGTTTCAAGCCCAGGCCCGGCCGTTCGTTGAGCAACTGAACCAGTTCGTCAGCCTGCTCCAGCGCCAGAGCGAGCAAAAGCAGGGCTGGCAACAAGTGATCCAGGGCATGGCGCTGTTCACCACCATGATTGTCCTGCTGATCGGTTTGTACGAGTTGCAGTACGGCGTCGTCACGCCCCTCAAGGAATTGGTGGACGCAACCCAGCGCTTTCGACGCGGTGATTTCAAGGTGCGGGTCAACCATCAGTCCCAGGACGAACTGGGCCAGTTGGCCACGAGCTTCAACGCCATGGCCGAAACGATAGAAGAGTCGCACCGCACGCTGGAAAGTCAGGTCCGGCAAAAAACCCTGAACCTGCAACAAGCCAACGCTGCGCTGGAGCTGCTGTATCAAAGCAGCCGCAGCCTGGCCACGCGCCTGGCCAATGCCGAAGGGCTGGACGAGTTGATCCGGCGCTTCCAGCAACGCCTGCCGGGCCTGCGCCTGTCGCTGTGTTTGCAGGGCCAGGCGCAGGCTCCTGCCCAGCAACTGATCGCCCTGCATGGCGCCAACATCCGCGACGTCTGCGCCAGCAGCGATTGCGCCACGTGCCAGAAACACCACGACGCGAGGCCGCAATCCTTCAGCATCAGCAACCAGGGCAGCGAACTGGGTGAACTCAAGGCTTACTTTGTCGACGGCCACCCCACGCAAGCCTGGGAAACCCAACTGATCCAGGCCCTGGCCAACCTGATCGGCACTTCGCTCTCACTCAAGCGCCAACGGGAACAGGATCATCGGCTGCTGTTGCTGGAAGAGCGCACGATCATCGCCCGCGAACTGCACGACTCACTGGCCCAGGCCCTGTCCTACATGAAGCTGCAAGTCAGCCGCATGCAGACCCTGATGCGCCGGGGCGAACCGGTGCAGACCCTGGAAAACGTCACCGCCGAACTGCGCGAAGGACTGAACAATGCCTACCGCCAATTGCGCGAACTGCTGACCACTTTCCGCTTGCAGATTCACGATGCCGGGCTGGTGCAGGAGCTCAAGGACACCGCCGCGGAATTCTCCCGTCGCGGCGAATTCCAGGTGCACCTGCACGTCGATGCGCTGGCCTTTCAACTCTCGGCCAGCGAGCAGATCCATATCCTGCAGATCACGCGCGAGGCGCTCTCCAATTGCCTGCGCCACGCTCACGCGCAAAACGCCTGGCTGGAACTGCGTCAGGACGGCGAAACCGTGAGGCTTTCGGTCGAGGATGACGGGCGCGGCTTCAGCGGCGACGTCGACCAGCGCGAACATCACGGCCTGAACATCATGGATGAGCGGGCGCGGAGCTTGCGCGGCCACTTGCACATATTTTCCAGGGAGCCTCAAGGCACCCTCGTCCAGCTGGAATTCCACCCGGAATTTCTCGGACAGCACACAGAAGGTAGCGTCACATGAACCCGTCCCCACACCATAGAATCCTGCTGGTAGACGACCATCCCATGATGCGTCGCGGCATCCGTCAAATGCTCGAACTGGAAGATGACTTCCTGATCGTCGGCGAAGCCAACCATGGCGAGGAAGCGCTCAGCCTGATCGAACCGCTGCAACCGGACCTGGTGTTGCTCGACAACAACATGCCGCAAATGAACGGCATTGAAACCCTGCGTCGACTGCGCGCGATGCACTACACCGGCAAGGTGTTGCTGTTCACCGTGTCGGACGCCGAGGACGATATTCGCGACGCGTTGCGCCTGGATGCCGACGGTTATCTGCTCAAGGACATGGAGCCCGAACTGTTGATCCAGTACATCCGCGAAGCGTTGGACGGTGCATTGGTCATCAGCCCCGGCCTGACCCAGGTCATGGCCCAGGCATTACGCTCGCCGCCACGCCAGGCGGTGGTCGAACTGACCGAGCGCGAACGCCAGGTGTTGAAAACCATCGCCAGCGGCTTCAGCAACAAGGTCATCGGGCACAAGCTGGGCATCACCGAAGGGACGGTCAAGGTTCACGTCAAGAACCTGCTGCACAAACTCGGTTTGCGCTCGCGGGTCGAGGCGGCGGTGTGGGCCATGGAGCATCTGCGCAGTGCGGGCTGACGGCCATGCCTCCTTGGAGGTAGGCCTGCAGAGGCATAGGTCAACCGGCCTGCGCTCTCTACTATGACCGTCAGCGGAGGTACGCCATGCTGACCCACCCTTCCATCGTTTTAACGTTGCGTCGTCATCATCTGTTCAGCCAATTGCCGGAGAAAGTCTTCGAGGAAGTCTGTGCCCTGGCCATGCTCAAGCGCCTGCCTTGTCACAGCACGCTCATGCATCAGGGCGATCCGGCCAAACGCTTTTTTCTGCTGGTCAGCGGCCAGGTCAAGTTGTACCGGCTCACTGGCGAAGGCCAGGAAAACCTGGTGGAGATCATCCAGCCCGGGCAAACCTTTGCCGAAGCGCTGCTGTTCAGCCAGGCCCGGCTCTACCCGGTGAGTGCCACCGCGTTGAAGGACAGCGTGCTGGTCAGCATCGAGGGCACCCACTATCGCAATGCGCTGGAGGACCAGCCGAAAGTCTGCCTGGCGATTCTGGCGAGTATGAGCGTGCACCTGCACTTGCGGCTGCGGGACATCGACACCTTGACCATGGCGAGCGCGAGCCGTCGGGTGATCAATTTCCTGTTTCAGGAACGCAACCCGGTCACCGGCCAGATTGTCTTGCAGATGTCCAAACGCCTGGTGGCGTCGAAGCTGGGGATTCAGCCGGAAACCTTTTCGCGGATTTTGCATCGCCTGGTGGACAGCGGCCTGATCGCCATGGAGCGACGCCACATCAGCATCCTCGCGGAAGAGGACCTGGCGGCGTTCCAGTAACCGGAATTGACTGCCATCAATGCGCAATGCCCTGTGCCTTGCACACTTGAACACCCCATCAACGGAGAGCATCAATGCCCCCTTCGACTTTGCCTCTGGTCTATGCCTGTTCCGGCTGTTCCAATGTTGCGCAACTGGCCAACACATTGGCTGTGCGCCTGGATCGCAGTGGCGTTGCTGAAATGTCCTGCATCGCCGGTGTCGGCGGGCATGTGGCCGCGCTGGTCAACAAGGCGCGGTCGGGGCGGCGGATCTTTGCGCTGGATGGTTGCCCGCTGCAATGTGTCGAGAACTGTCTGAAGCAGCATGGATTGCATGCGGATGTGCATTTGATTCTGAGTCATTACGGGGTGCGTAAGCGTTATGGCGAGGATTGCACCGAGGCGCAGAGCGATGAGTTGTTTGAGGGGATCAGGGGGTTGATTGTCAGTGATACCCGGCAGCATGAAAGCCGGGTTTGAGGGGAGCGAACATTCCCTGTAGGGGGCGGCTTGCTGGCGATGGCTGTGTTTCGGCTGACGAGTTTTTTTGATGGGGTACATATCCATTGCTGCGGTAACGGCGGCTATTGGTTTCGCCCTTACGGCGAGTCACTTTGGAAAAGCCCCAAAGTAACCAAAAGGCTCTTGCCCCTTTCGTTCGGTGCCTCGCCTAGGCTCGGCATACCCTCGCTCCGGTCCTGCTCCGTGGGCCCGCCGCCATCGGCCATCCATGGCCGGGGGCGGCTAACCCGGCATCCATGCCGGGTTGCCCACTACGCAGAACCTCCACTCGGCCTCTCGAGGGGGCGCTCAGATCAAAAGCTGAAGGCGAGCTAACGCTCGACCTGATGAGTGGTGAAAAGCAAAAGCGCACGCGATCCCTGTAGGAGCCGGCTTGCCGGCGAAAAGCGTCTGGGCGACGCGTTCATTCAGACAACCCGCGTTATCGTTGGCGTCCATCGCCAGCAAGCTGGCTCCTACAAGGGGAATGCATATGTGTCTGGATAAATACGATCAACTGTAGGAGCCGGCTTGCTGGCGATAGCGGTGGGTCATCCAACATATTTATTGACTGAACGGACGCTATCGCCAGCAAGCCGGCTCCTACAGGGGAATGCGTACGATCATAGAGACAGGTCGGCTGGCAGGCCGCCTCGTTTTTGCTTTGCTTTGGCTTTTGATTTTGATCTGCCCCGTCGGGAGGCCGAGTGGAGGTTCTGCGCAGTGGGCACCGCGGCAAGGATGCCGCGGTAGCCGCCCCCGGCCAGGGATGGCCGATGGCGGCGGGCCCACGGAGCAGGACCGGAGCGAGGGTACCCTGAGCCTAGGCGAAGGGCCGTACGTCAGGGGCAAAGCCTTTTGGTTCCTTTTTGGCGTTTGAAAAAGGGACTCGCCGTAAGGGCGAAACCATAAGCGGCCGTTACCGCAGCAACGGATATGTACACCATCAAAAAACTCGACACACAGCCATCGCCGGCAAGCAATACCGGTCACCCCGCCGCCAGCCCCTTCCCCGCCCGCTCCAGATTCCGCCACAACCAGACCGGCAACACATCAGGATCAAGACTGTCGATCAAATTCTTCAACGCCAACCCCAATTCTGTGTCGCCCTCAATCACCAGACGCCGACGAAAAAACAGCGTGTCCGGATCCTCCTGACGACTGGCCAACAGTAAAAACTCACGCCAGTTCCCGCTGATCGTCACAGCCGCCACAGCATGCTCAGCAATCCGCAACCCCTGACGACTGAGCGTCAAGTACCAGGACAACCCCAGATCCGGAATCCGCAAACACAACCAACGCCCGCGCAACACCTCAAACTCACCATCGCGCAACGGCTCGGCGAGGCAACGATTGAGCGCCTGCTGCAACGCCAGGCGCTGCACGGCAAACGGCACCCGACGCACCAGCGGCAACAACCGGTCGGCACCTTTGAGCAGCCACTTTTTTCGGTTCAGCACAGGCCGACCTCCTCGACGCGCAACATGCCGGCCTGGCCATGCCAGTAGCCATTGCACCCTTCGACAAACAACGGCGGCATCTCGCCCGAACGAACCCGCTGATAACTGTCAATCACCTCAGCCATGCCCTGCGCACGCGGGCTCAGGCGCAACAGATCGGCGCCGCAGTCCACCAGCCCGGAATAATCGGCGAGCAAATTGGTGACTTCGGCCGACATGGTCTGAATACCGTTGAGGGTAAACAGCGGCTGCCCTTCCTGGCTGGTCAGCGCCATGCCGTCGGGGTAGTTGATGCAGCAAAACTGGCAGTCGTCCTTGGGCCGGTTTTCCGCGCGGGCAGTGAAACAGCGGGCGGAATAGGCCAGGGGCAAATGCCCATAGGCAAAAATTTCAACTTCCGGTACCGCTCGGCCCAGTTCACGGACCTGCCCGATCACGTCGCGGATCAGCGCCGCCGAACACTCCACGGGCGGCACCCAGCGGGTCATTCCGCAGTCGAGCAGCTGCGCCAGCGAGTGGCCGTTGTACAGATTGAGGGCCGGGCCACCCACAAACGGCAACTGGCGCTCGGCGAGGAACTGCACCGCGCCCATGTCATTGGCCTCCACCAGCAGTTGGCCGTTGTCACACAGGCGGCGCAGGCTGGAAAGTTCCGACGCTGCTTCGATCAGCGTCAGGCTGGAGATCACCAACTGCGCCCGGCTGCACTCCTGTAACTCGCGCCCCAGTCCCAGCCACTGATCCAGTGAAAAGGCCCGGCGTTTCGAGCACACGGTTTCCCCCAGGTAAATCACGTCCAGAGGCATGGCCGACATCTCGGCGTAAAAGTTGCTGAGTTGCTCCTTGTCCCAATAAAACAGGACCGGTCCCAGGCTGAGCTTCATGTCGCGTCCCCTCATTGCCATGATCGATGATAAGCACCCAGGGTGGTCTGGCTGCCCTCGGACAAACCGGCCAGCACCTGACGCCATTCTTCCTTGACCCGAAAAGCGCCCGGCGCGCCGCGATGGGCATCCAGCGCGGCGCGCCAGACCCGGGTGACTTGCTCGACATAGGCCGGGCTGCGTTGACGGCCTTCGATTTTCACGGCTTCGACGCCGATGGCCGTCAGCTCCGGCAGCAGGTCCAGGGTGTCGAGGCTGGTGGGTTCTTCCAGGGCATGAAAGCGTTTGCCGTCGACCAGGAAACGGCCTTTGCACAAGGTCGGGTAACCGGCCGGTTCGTCGGGGGTGTAGCGGTCGATCAGGACTTCACTGAGCCGCGCGCTCAACCCTTCGGCGTCCTCGCTCCAGCGCACCGCCTTGGCCGGCGAACAGACGCCGCACAGGTTCGGTGACTCGCCGGTGATGTAGGACGACAGGTGGCAACGCCCTTCGGCCATGATGCACAGGCTGCCGAAGCCGAAGACTTCAATGGGCACTGGGCTGCTGGCGGCCACCTGGCGCACCTGCGCCAACGACAACACCCGTGGCAGCACGGCGCGCCGAATATCGTAGCGCTGCGCGTAAAACGCCAGCGCGGCGGCGTGGGTCGCAGAGCCCTGGACCGAGAGGTGCAACGCCAGTTGCGGATGGCGCTGGCTGGCATAGTTGAGCACCCCGGGGTCGGCGGCAATCAGCGCATCCACACCGAAATCGGCAGCACGGTCCACCGCCCGCTGCCAGCGCTCCCAGCCCTTGGGTTGCGGGTAGGTGTTGACGGCGACATAGAGTTTGCGTTGATGCTGACGGATGTGGGCGACGGCGGCGTCGAACTGCTTATCGTCCATGTTCAGCCCCGCGAAATGCCGGGCGTTGGTGTCATCGCGAAAGCCGACATACACGGCATCGGCGCCTTGGCGCACCGCCGCTTTGAGCGCAGGCAGGTTCCCTGCCGGGCAGACCAGTTGCATGGGTAATCCTCATGAAAAAAGCGGCGCTGCCAGTCTAGCCAGACCGGCAGGCACTGCCTTGACGGCAATCAATTGCCCTCACTGCATCAGGTCGGCAAAGGACAGGAACATCACGTTGTCGTGCTTGAGCACTTGCTGCTCGCAGTCGATCACTGCCAGCCCGTCAGCCCAGCACGCGGCCGTCAACATCGCCGAGCTTTGCTGAGGGTGCAGTTCCACGCGCAACTGGCCGTCTGCGCCGGGCGTCAACCTGGCTCGCAGGTATTGCCGACGCTTGTTGCGTTGCAACCACTCGAACCCGGCGGGCACGGCCAGTGGCCGTGGCATCACGTCCGTCATACCCTGAGCCCGGAGCAAGAACGGTCGCACCACCACCAACGCGGTAATCAGTGCCGCCGAAGGATTGCCGGGTACGCCGATCCACGGTTTGCCCGCCACTTCGCCAAAGGCCAGCGGTTTGCCCGGCTGCATGGCGAGACGCCAGAAATCGATGCTGCCCAGTTCCTCGATGGCGTGCTTGAGATGATCCTCCTCGCCGACCGAAACGCCGCCGCTGCTCAGCAACAGGTCGCATTCCGACGACGCCAGGCTCAAGGCGTGCCGACTGGCCGCCAGTTCATCGGCCATCACGCCGTAGTCATGCACCTCCACGCCCCATCCACGCAACAGCTCCGCCAGACAGTAGCGATTGCTGTTGTAGATCTGTCCCGGCGCCAAGGGATCGCCCGGCTCGCGCAGTTCATTGCCGCTGCTGAGCAAACACACCTGCAACGGTCGATAGACTTCGATCCGCGCAATTCCGGCGCCGGCCAGCAACCCGATTTCCTGTGCGCGCAGGCGCTTTCCCGCCTTGAGCAGCAGGTGCCCGCGACGAACTTCTTCACCCTCTTTGCGCACGTGATCGCCAACGCTTGCGGGCGGCAACCAGACACGCTCGCCGTCGATCCGGCAACGCTCTTGCGGCACGACGGTGTCGGCGCCCGGAGGCAAGGGTGCACCGGTAAAAATCTGCACCGCTTGTTGCGCGAGCAACGGTGCGCACGCCTGATCCCCCGCCGCAATTCGCCCGCCGATCAACAGCCAGCCACCCTCCTCGGGCAGGTCGACGGCCCTGAGGGCGTAACCGTCCATGGCGCTGTTGTCCCAGGCCGGCAGGTTCACCGGGGAATGAATATCCGCTGCCAGCACGCGCCCCATCGCTTGATCCAGGCGGATCATTTGCACCAGGGGCGGCGGCGGTGCCTGATCGAGCAGGCGGCTGATGGCCTCGTCCACCGGCATCAGGTTGCCGAGGTCGCACACCCGGCCGGTCATGAGCGTGTCTCACAGGCATCAATGTTGCGTTGGGCCTGAGGTTTCAAATGCGGGGCGAAATTGCAGGGGCCGGTGCGACTGTCCAGTTGTTCGAGCAGGATCTTGTTCCAGGCCGTCCGGCAGGCACCCGGCGAACCGGGTACGCAGCACACCAGCACGCCGTTGCTCATGCCGGCCAGTGCCCGGGATTGCAGGCTGGACATACCGATTTCCTCCAGGGATACCTGACGGAACAATTCGCCGAAGCCTTCCACGTGTTTGTCCAGCAGCGGCAGGACAGCTTGCGGCGTGTTGTCGCGAGCGGTGAAACCGGTGCCGCCGGTCATCAGCACAACTTGTACTTCGGGGTCGGCGATCCACCGGGAAACGGTGGCGCGGATCTGATAGATATCGTCCTTGACCAGGTCACGATCGATCAATACATGCCCGGCGGTTTGCAGCAAATCGGTCAGGGTCTGCCCTGAGGTGTCGGTGTCGAAGGTGCGTGTATCGCTGATGGTCAGCACGGCAATGTTCAGGGGTTCAAATGTGCGTTGCGCCAGATGGGCCATGTCCAGGTTTTCCCGTAGATGAGGGTATGGGCCCAAGCCTGAACCGGAATCCTTGATGAGCCTATTCCTCCAAGGAGGTACCTCTCGGGCGCATGGGTATAGCGCGATGAGCGTAAAACTTTGTTGGTGTACATATCCGTTTCTGCGGTCGCGGCGGCTATTGGTTTCGCCCTTACGGCGAGTCACTTTGGAAAAGCCCCAAAGTAACCAAAGCGCTTTTGCCCCTTTCGTTCGGTGCCTCGCTAAGGCTCGGCATGCCCTCGCTCCGGTCCTGCTCCGTGGGCCCGCCGCCATCGGCCATCCATGGCCGGGGGCGGCTAACCCGGCATCCTTGCCGGGTTGCCCACTGCGCAGAACCTCCACTCGGCCTCTCGAGGGGGCGCTCAGATCAAAAGCGGAAGGCGAGCTAACGCTCGGCCTGATGAGTGGTGGAAATCAAAAGCGTATGGGATTCCCTGTAGGAGCCGGCTTGCCGGCGAAAAACGTCCGAACAACGCGTTTATTCAGACACCCCGCGTTATCGTTGACGTCCATCGCCAGCAAGCTGGCTCCTACAGGGGAAATGCGTATGTGTCTGGATAAATACGATCAACTGTAGGAGCCGGCTTGCTGCGGGCGGCGTTCCGACGATGGCGGTGAGTCAGTCACGTATGTATTGGCTGGACGGACGCCATCGCCAGCAAGCCGGCTCCTACAGGGGATTGGTGTACACGTCCAGAATGAGTGAACGCAACAGAGAAGGACAACGCGTACGCAAATGAGCCAGGTCGGCTTTCAGGCCGCCTCGGCGGCTGTGGCGGTAGTCGCCCCCTCGAGAGGCCGAGTGGAGGTTCTGCGCAGTGGGCACCGCGGCAGGGATGCCGCGGTAGCCGCCCCCGGCCATGGATGGCCGATGGCGGCGGGCCCACGGAGCAGGACCGGAGCGAGGGCATGGCGAGCATTAGCGAGCCACCGAACGAAAGGGGCAAGAGCCCTTTGGTTACTTTGGGGCTTTTCCAAAGTGACTCGCCGTAAGGGCGAAACCAATAGCAGCCATCACCGAAGAAACGGATATACACACCAACAAAGCCCCCCACCATTTCCCATCAGACTCAAGGCGCCAAACGGCTCCGTTTCCAGACACCCTCATGCAAGCGATAGTCAATACGGTCATGCAACCGGTCCGCACGCCCCTGCCAAAACTCCAGACGCTCAGGATGCAGGCAGTACCCACCCCACTGCTCAGGTCGCGACACAGTCTGCCCGACGAAGCGTTTGATCGTGTCAGCCAACAGCAATTCAAGCGCTGCCCTACTCGCCAGCGGACGGCTTTGCGGCGAAGCCCAGGCACCGAGACGACTGGCCATGGACCGGGAATCAAAGTACTCATCCGACAACGCCGGATCCAGCCTCGAGACGCGACCTTCAATACGCACCTGCCGCTCCAGCCCCGGCCAGAAAAACGTCATGGCGGCATAAGGATTGGCGGCCAGTTGCTGACCCTTGTCACTCTGGTAATGACCGAAGAACGTAAAACCTTCCTCGCTCAAGCCCTTGAGCAACAGGACACGACAGTGCGGCCGCCCATCGCTGTCGACCGTCGCCAGCATCATGCTATTGGCTTCGACAGGCGCGCTCTCGGTGTCGCGGGCCAGTTGCAGCCATTGGCGAAACATCACCAAAGGGTCATCCAGCGCATGCTCGTCCTGCAAGCCATACAGGGTGTAGTTGCGGCGCATTTGGGCCAGGGAAAGCGGCATGACAGTGATCTCCGGAAGGTTTTGCTCAGTGTGCGAGGCACTGCGCCAACCGACCTTGACCGCCATCAACAGTGTCGATTACTTGAGCCGCAGACGCCGCGCCAGTTTGTGCAAATTGCTCGGATCGACTTCCAGAATCCGCGCCGCGCTGGCCCAGTTTTCCCCGGACAGGCTCAGGGCCTGGAGAATTTTCTTGCGTTGATAATCGTCGACGGCTTCACCCAGCGGCTGGAATGGCAGATCAGCCGGAGCGGCGTCGGAAGGTTCAGAAGCAACCTGCGGTGCATTCGGAGCACTGTCGAGATCAAGAATCTCGGGCTCCAGCGTCATGATCAACGCACGACTGCTACCGCGACTGAGCTGCTTCAAGGCGGCACGACTGATCACATGCTCCAGCTCGCGCACGTTGCCCGGCCAGGTATACGCCAGCAACGCGCGTTCCGCCGCCGGCGACAGACGCAAGCCACGCAGGCCGAGCCGCGCCCGATTGAGCTCAAGGAAATGCCCAGCCAGCATCAACACGTCATTGCCGCGTTCGCGCAACGACGGGATCGGCACCGGGTACACCGAGAGACGGTGATACAGATCGGCCCGAAACAGGCCATCGCGAATGCTGTCCGGCAAGTGCCGGTTGGTGGCGGCGATGATGCGCACATCGACATGCAGCGGCTTGTCCGCACCCAGGCGCTGGATCTCGCCGTTCTGCAAGGTGCGCAGCAATTTCGCCTGCACACTCAATGGCAACTCACCGACTTCATCGAGAAACAGCGTGCCACCGTTGGCCGCATCGAAGCGCCCGGCACGGTCACCCGTGGCACCGGAGAAGGCGCCTTTGACGTGTCCGAACAATTCACTCTCCGCCAACGACTCGGGCAAGGCCGCGCAGTTGACCTGAATCAGCGGCTTGTGGCTGCGCCGCGACAGACGATGCAAGCGCCGGGCGAACAGTTCTTTGCCAACGCCGGTTTCGCCCAGCAGCAACACCGGCAGATCGGAGTCGGCCAACACGTCCAGCTCATTGAGTAGCTGATGCAACACCTCACTCTGCCCGAGGATCTCGCCCTCCTCGACCGGCATTCGCAAATCCTGAGGATCGCTGCGAGACAGGCGCAAGCTGCGGTTTTCCTGTTCCAGGCGAGTGACCCGCACGGCTGCTTCGATCTGCAAGGTGCAGCGCTTGAGTTCCTCCCGTGCACGGCTGTCGAAGGTTCCAGCGTGCAGCGCATCGAGGGTGATCGCACCCCAGATCCGCCCCTCGACATACAGGCTCACGCCCATGCAGTCATGCACCGGCAGCGGTTCGCCGATGTGGTTGTCGAGCAATCCGTCGTAAGGATCCGGCAGGCGACTGTCGGGCTCGAACCAGACGGGCTCGCGCGAGGCCATGATCGCCGCCAGCCGGGGATGCTGGGCAATGACGAACCGGCGCCCCAACGCTTCATGCACCAGCCCCACCGTCGCCACGGGCCTGAGGCTGTCGTCATCCAGACGCAATAAACCCACCGCGCCACTGTTGAAGTATTGGCGCAGGGTCTGGACCAGTCGTTGCAACCGCACGGCATTGGGCAACTCGACAATCAGGTCGGCCGCCAGGCTTTCACGCAGCATGGTTTTAATTACCCTCTATGGTGGGATTCACCCTAATGCGTCAGGGTGCGCATCACCACAACTAAAAATAAATTCATATTTATCAATCAGTTAAATATGGCACGCCGGATGCAACAAGCCAGGGGAACCGTTGAAACCCAAGCAAGGAACCCCTGATGAGCCAGACCCTACTGGAACAAAGCCTCGGCCAACTGGCCTGCGACATTCCCGGCGCCACCCGAATCTTTCACAACTTCAAACTGGACTTCTGTTGCGGCGGGCATAAAAGCCTGCGGGAAGCGGCCCTTGGCAAAGACCTCGATCCGCTGCTGATTGCCGATGCCCTGGAAACCCTGCAAGACACCGGCGAAACCCAGCACGACTGGCGCACCGAAACGTCCGAGGCGTTGATTGCCCACCTCCTGACGCGCTACCACGCCCGCCACCGCGAGCAACTGCCGGAACTGATCCGCCTGGCCCGACGCGTCGAGCAAGTGCACGGGGCGCGCAGCACCTGCCCCAACGGCCTGGCCGATCTGCTGAGCGACATGCAGCAAGAACTCGAAGGCCACATGCTCAAGGAAGAACAAGTGCTCTTCCCGATGCTGCAACAGGGCATCGGCCCGCAGGCCGCACCGCCGATCCAGGTGTTGCGTTTCGAACATGATCAACATGGC
The DNA here is from genome assembly GCF_019947305.1 of Pseudomonas sp. BF-RE-21. Taxonomy (NCBI): domain Bacteria; kingdom Pseudomonadati; phylum Pseudomonadota; class Gammaproteobacteria; order Pseudomonadales; family Pseudomonadaceae; genus Pseudomonas; species Pseudomonas sp. BF-RE-21. Next base: position 25,452 of record NZ_JAGYGF010000054.1, read on the forward strand.
GAAGCGCTGGAACAGATGCTCGCCCTGACCCACCACATCACCCCGCCGGCGGATGCCTGCAACACCTGGCGCGCACTCTATCGCGGGTTGCTGGAATTCAAGGACGACCTGATGCAACACATTCACCTGGAAAACAACGTGCTGTTCATCAACGCCCTGAACCCACACCACTGATCACACTTTTCGCGAGCAGGCTCGCTCCCACAGGGATCAACATTCCCCTGTGGGAGCGGGCTTGCTCGCGAATGGCGCCACCTCAGAACTACCGGTTTTACAGCGCCATCAGCCGTGCCAATAGAACATTGCCTTGGCCAGGATCACGATCAACACCATGTGCCCGAGGATGCTACGGCGAATCCAGGTCGCGCGGGTCGTGGACAGCCGCGCGCTTTTCAACCAATACGCCAGCAGCAGGTAATGGCCGATGATGCTCAGGGCCAGGATGATTTTCAGGCTCAGCAAGGTGCCAAAACTGCTGGCCAGCGGCTGGCTCAAAACACCGCGGTGTTGCCAGGCGAGCGCGATGCCGGCGCCATACAACAGCAACACCACACCGTGCAGCACCTTGCGCGAGCGCACGGCAATCGCCTGATCCGCCGTTGCTCGCGCCGCTTCTGCCAGCGGCTGGCGGGCGCGGTGCCAGATCACCACTTCGAAAAACAGCGTGCCGATGAAGGCGATGGCTGCCAGCAAATGCGTAATCAACAAAAAGGGATACATCATCGCCCGCCTCCATTCTTTGGCCTGCTCATCCCGGATGACCGTCGACCCGGGCCCGCAGCAGCATCGGCCCATAACGCCAGGCGTACAGCGCAAACGCCAGCGTCCAGCACAGACCGGCCAGCCACAACGCCGGCAAAGGGAAAAACACAATCAACACGACCCGACTCAGACACGCCAGGTTGAGCAAAATGAACGCCAAGGTCATGCCCGACGGTGGCTCCAGCGCACGGCCGGTATGCCCGAGCGTTACCCGCGCGATCATCGCCAGCACCAGACCGCCCATGGCGCCGATTGTCAGGCAATGCACTGCCAGGCTCGGGTTCAGCGGTACGCCGAAATGCCACAGCGCCATGCCGAGACAAGCCACCGCCAGCCAGCCGTAAGCCAGGTGCAGCGACCACAACAACGGCACGCGCCACAGGCCGCGATCTTGCCAGCGCACCAGGCGCACCAGATGCCCAGCCCCCAGCACCGCGAACAACAAACCCACCCAGACATTGGCGTTGAGCGCAGGGCCGACGGCATACAGCAACGCCACCAGTGGCGAGCCAATCAGCAGCAGCCAATCCAGCCATGGCCAAGGGGCAACAGCGTCAACCCGGCCGAGGCCGCGCTGGGTGAAGAACGGAATCACGCGGCCGCCGATCAACCCCATCATGGCCGCCACCAGCCAGATGCCGGTCAGCACGCCCTGACGCTGCCAGCCCTCATGACCTGCGACCAGCCCCGACACGGACAACCCGTCGGCCCCGGCCAGCAACAGCAGGACCACCACAATCGGGTAGTTACGCTTTTGCCGCACCTTCCACAACGTGAAGCCCATCAATGCCGCCACCGCCAGCGGGAACGCCATTTCCAGCACCACCAGCAGCGGCCACGGGGCATTGAGCAGCCACGCCACGCGCGCCGCCAACCACAGCAGCGCCAGCGCGGCCAATGGTTTGCCGCTGAGGCCGGGGCGACCGGTCCAGGTCTGTACGGCCGTCAGCAGGAAGCCCGCAATAATCGCCAGCCCGAACCCGAACAGCAATTCATGCCGATGCCAGCCCAGCCACCCACCGGCCGGCTGCCACGCGGACAACGAACCACTGAAGGCTGCCAGCCAAAGCGGGATGACCAGCACGGCCAACAGGCCGCCCGCGAGGAAGAACGGCCGAAAGGCCAGACGTAACAGCGGCGCGATGGCCATCGCTTTACGGCGGTCAAGCACTTGCATAAAGCCACTCCTCTACCTTGTTGCTGACCTGGCGCCAACCTGCGCGCAAGGTAATTCCGGGTGCAATCATCGGGTATTGCCGAGCAATTGCCTTTGTCGCAGATCAAGTGTGCAAGGGGCGTGCCCCCGCTCCAGATCAACGGCTGGCGGCACTTCCTAGCTGTAACGGTAGCTGACGCAGGGTAAAAATGACCATTTAAGGGTTGTTTTTACCCTGAATGCATGGGTCTTTTTTACCCTGTCCGTCTACAACCCCAATAAACAAAGGCCTTCAGGCATGGCCCGCGTTTTGCTCAAGCCTCGGGAACTCAAAGCAAACTCGATCCCGGGAGTCCTCATGAAAAAAGTCGTCCAGCCACTGGCCTGGTTTGTGGTGTTGACCTCCGTCCTGGCGGTAGCCAGCGGCATCTCCCTGGGCCTTGTCTGATTCTTGATCGCAAGCCACCTCCTCAACCTTCAGGATGAATTCCCATGGTGCTTCATCGCGTCCATCACCAGATTTTGCGCAGTCATCATTTGTTCGAGCCATTGAATGAAGAACAGCTGGATGAATTGATGAGTACCAGCCAACTGCTGAGCATCGATAAAGGCGAGCCGTTGTTCCGTCAGGGCGAGCCGGCCGATTCGTTCTATTTCGTGATTGCCGGGGCGGTGAAGATCTACCGCCTGACACCCGACGGGCAGGAGAAAGTATTCGAGGTGCTCAGCGATCGGCAAACCTTCGCAGAAGCGATGATGCTGATGGACACCCCCAACTATGTGGCCTCGGCCGAAGCGGTCTGCCCTACCCAGCTCTACCGGTTATCCAACAGCACCTACATGCGCTTGCTGCAGAACAACAGCCGGCTGACCTTCGCGCTGCTGGGCAAGCTCTGCGTTCGCCTGCACCAGCGGGTCAACGAAATCGAAACCCTGTCACTGAAAAACGCTACCCACCGGGTCGTGCGCTATCTGCTGACGCAACTGGTGCGCCAGCAAACCATCGACAGTCAATTCGAACTGCCGATGGCCAAGCAACTGATTGCCGGGCACCTGTCGATCCAGCCGGAGACGTTTTCGCGCATCATCCGCCGCCTGATCGATGAAAAAATCATTACCCAGGACGGCCGCCAGATCGCCATTCTTGATCGTCCACGCCTGGAACAGTTCGAGTGAGCGCCATGCCCGTCTGCCTGTATTGCCAACACGCCAACCCATCAAAAGAAACCGAATGCCGCCACTGCGGCATGCCCCTGCCGGCGCTGGCCGAACGCGCCGGGGAGCGTCGGCAGCATCGGTTCATGTGGTTCTGCATCGGCCTGACGGTTTTTTGCGTGGCGATGTTTTTCTGGCTGCCGCGCTGAAGCCAGGGTCAAGGCTGGGTCAACTGGCGATACAACTGCGGTAAGCGCAGGGGCAGTTGTTCGGGCTGGCGGATCAAGGTGTAGCCATTGGCGCCGAACATGTACGGCAAGTAGTCCCCGGCCTCGCGATCAATCGTGATGCAGAACGGCGTCAACCCCTGGCGCCGCGCCTCCCGCACCGCCTCGCGGGTGTCTTCGACACCGTAGCGGCCCTCATACAAATCCAGATCATTCGGTTTGCCGTCGGTCAGCAGCAACAACAATTTGCTCCGACGTTTACTGGTGCCCAGCAGTTTGGTGGCCTGGCGAATGGCGGCGCCCATGCGTGTGTAATAACCCGGCTTGAGTCCCTGGATGCGACCTCGGGTGTTGTCGTCATATCGCTGGGTGAACGACTTGAGTTCCTGCATGCGCACTTGCTGGCGACGCAATGAGGAAAACCCGTACAGGGCAAAGTCATCACCCAGCACCGACAGGGTTTCGCCGAACAGCAGCAGGCTGTCGCGGATGACGTCGATGACACGATGTTCATCGTTGAGATGGGCGTCGGTGGACATCGACACATCGGCCAGCAACAGGCACGCGAGGTCGCGGCGGGTCTGGCGTTGTTCCATGAACAAACCCCGTTCGGCGCACTCGCCATGCTCGCGTTCAACGTGAAAATCCAGCCAGGCCTGCATGTCCAGTTCAGAGCCTTGGGGTTGCTGACGTAACCACTGGCGGTCGTTGCGCAGGTGCTCGAACTGACGGCGCAAACGTCGCGCCGAGGCCTTGAGCCGTGGCGGCAGCGGCTGGGCTTCACAGTCGCGCGGCACCATCATTTGCAGATTGACGAAGCTGTCCTGCATCCGCTGCTTGCGATAGTCCCACTCCGGCAACTTGATGCCCTCGCCCAAGGGAATATCGTCGACATCGGCCGGCGGCAGATCCAGGTGCAGCTTGAGGCCACCGCCCTTGCGCAGACGGGTGCGCGACAGCGTCAGTTCGTCCAGGTCATCGGCGACCCGGGCGGCGTCCGGGTCTTCGCTGTCGTCCGACCAGCGATCCAGATCCACGTGTTCGGTCCAGCTGAACAGGTTCTCCAGGCGCACCACCAACAGCCCGCCATCACGGGTGCTTTCATCGATCCGCGTGGCGCGTTTGCGTCCGCTTTTCTGTTCGCCGGGTGGCGTGGTCAACGACTCTTCGGATTCATCGCCCAGATCGGCTGCCTGCGCGCTGGCGAAATTTTGCGGCGGGTACAACCACAATGGCAACGGCCAGGCAGCGCGTTCGCTACGAGGAAAATGCTCGACACTGCCCGGCTCACGCAACGCCTGGCATAACGCCCGCTCCAGCGCCGCTTCGCTGCGGTTCAACGAGGCCGGATCCGGGCGCAATTGCAGATGAGCATCGACCAGGCGTTGATAGCGGACGCGCAACGCGGGGAAGCGCTGCAACAGCTGTTGCGTCCAGCGCTGATTGTCCCGCCCCCAGTGACGCATCGGCCCGGCCTGCGCCGCCAGCAGCGCGAGCCAACGATAGAGTTCTTCGTTCAGAGCGACGTCAGGAAACACCGCCAGGCTCGACGGCAGCCGAAGATTCGCCGCGTCGCACCACGCCAACGGCACTTGTTTGCAGGTGCCGGCGATCTGCTGCAACACGTTGCGCCGCAGCAGCAGATCGCGGTCGCTGGCGGCTTCGACGCCGACACCGTTGGCACCGCCCATGGCGCGAAACAACAGCGCCAGCGGGCGTTGCTGGCTGATCAGCTCAACGCGTGCCTCGGGGAAATCCGCACTGGCGCGCCGGGTGATGAAACGGTGCCAGACACTGCCGACCCACTCTTCCAGTTCAACGGTAAAGGCCATGGTAGTTGCCCTTTTTCCAAAGCAAAAAACGGCCCGCTGTCTCAGCCGGGCCGACCTTTTCTAGCCGTTATGCAGGCTCATGACGGAACCACGGCAGCCGGGGCGCGCAAAGCGGCGCGGCCACGTTGCTTGAAGCTGAACAAGTAGCAGAGCAACCCGGCGAAGAAACCCACACCGGAACCCAGGCGGGCCCAGAACAGCACTTGCAAATGTTCGACCGTGGACATGAAGGGCAACGCGATTCCGTCGGCCTGCCAGCGTTGCAGGTAGACCTGCACGACACCGGCAGCGGTGAGGAACAACGTGATCATCACCATCGACAGGGTCATCAACCAGAAGCCCCAGATCTCCAGCGTCTGCGAACGCTCGTCGCCGGCTTCACCCAAGCCGCGCAAGCGTGGCATGGCGTAGCTGATCAAGGTCATCACGATCATCGCGTAAGCGCCGTAGAAGGCCAGGTGACCGTGAGCCGCCGTCAGTTGCGAACCGTGGGTGTAGAAGTTGACCGGGGCCAACGTGTGCAGAAAACCCCAGACGCCCGCACCGAAGAACGCCGTGACCGTGGTGCCCTTGGCCCACAGCGTGGCCGCACGATTCGGGTGTTGCCGACGACGGTTTTTCACCATGCTGAACGCGAAGATCACCATGGCCAGGAACGGCAGCGGTTCCATGGCGGAAAAGATCGAGCCGACCCACAACCAGACCTCGGGCGCACCGATCCAGAAGAAGTGGTGACCGGTGCCGATGATCCCGGTAATCAGCGCCATGGCGATGATCACGTACAGCCATTTTTCCACGACTTCCCGGTCTACCCCGGTGATCTTGATCAGCACGAAGGCGAGCATCGAACCCATGATCAATTCCCACACGCCTTCCACCCAAAGATGCACCACCCACCACCAGTAAAACTTGTCACGGGCGAGGTTGCCGGGGTTGTAGAAGGAGAACAGGAAGAACACTGCGAGCCCGATCAACCCGGTCATCATCACCATGCTGACGGTGGTCTTGCGACCTTTGAGCAGGGTCATGCCGATGTTGTAGAGGAAACCCAGGCACACCACCACGATGCCCATCTTGGTGATGGTCGGCTGCTCGAGAAACTCCCGGCCCATGGTCGGCAGCAACTCGTTGTGGGTCAGCCTGGCCAGGCCCGCATAAGGCACCAGCAGGTAGCCCAGGATCGTCAACACACCGGCGGCGGCGAACACCCAGAACAGGAGGATCGCCAGTTTCGGGCTGTGCAGCTCTCGGTCGGCTTCTTCCGGGATCAGGTAGTAGGCCGCGCCCATGAAGCCGAACAGCAGCCAGACAATCAGCAGGTTGGTGTGCACCATCCGCGCCACGTTGAACGGAATGATCGGGAACAGAAAGTCTCCGATCACGTATTGCAGGCCCATGATCAAACCGAACAGCACCTGACCGAGGAACAGGATCAGGGCAAACACGAAGTACGGTTTGGCCACGGCTTGCGAGGCGAATTTCAGATGTGGATTGGCAATGCTCATTGCTCAGCCCTCCTTGTTTGGCGGCCAGCCATTGGTGTTGATGTTCGAGCTCCATTTGAGGAACTCGGCGATGTCATCCACCTCCTGGTCACTCAATTTGAACTGAGGCATCGCGCGCCGGCCCGGTACGCCCAGCGGCTGCATTTTCATCCAGGCATGCAGGAAAGGTTTGAAGCCCTGCTCCCCGCCGCGCCGCTGAAAGACGTTGCCCAGCTCAGGCGCAAAGTAGGCGCCCTCGCCCAGCAGCGTGTGGCAGCCGATGCAGTTGTTTTGCTCCCAGACTGTTTTGCCGCGAATCACTGATTCGGTTAACTGCGCTTCGTTACTGCGCACCGGGAAGGTCTGTTCCGTGTGGTAGGTCAAGGCCAGGAATACCAGGAAGAAGAAGATGCTTCCCCCGAAGTAGATGTTCCTGGCCATGCCTTTGGTGAAGGTCTCTGACATGGTCGCTTCCTCTTTGCTTGGCCCGTCCATGATAGGAAGCGAAGGGTTGAAACCTGCTTGATGGCGATCAAGAAACTCCGATGGTTTTGCTCGGGTATTACTGTGGGAGCGAGACTGGCTTGCCGGCGATGGCTTTGTGTCAGGCGGTCGGTTTTTTTGAGGGGGGAGGCATATCCGTTTTTGTGGTCACGGCTACTAATGGTTTCGCTTTTACAGCGAGTCACTTTCGAAAAGCGCGAAAGTAACCAAAGCGCTTTTGCCCCTTTCGTTCGGTGCCTCGCCCAGGCTCGGCATACCCTCGCTCCGGTCCTGCTCCGTGGGCCCGCCGCCATCGGCCATCCATGGCCGGGGGCGGCTAACCCGGCATCCATGCCGGGTTGCCCACTGCGCAGAACCTCCACTCGGCCTCTCGAGGGGGCGACTACCGCCACAGCCGCCGAGGCGGCCTGAAAGCCGACCTGGCTCTTTGGTCGTGTGCACACTCCCGCACTGTGGTGGCTGCACTAATTTCGGACATCTACGCATTCCCCCTGTAGGAGCCGGCTTGCTGGCGATGGACGTCAACGATAACGCGGGGTGTCTGAATGAACGCGTCGCCTAGACGCTTTTCGCCGGCAAGCCGGCTCCTACAGTTGATCGTATTTATCCAAACACCTACGCATTTCCCTTGTAGGAGCCAGCTTGCTGGCGATGGACGTCAACGATAACGCGGGGTGTCTGAATGAACGCGTCGCCTAGACGCTTTTCGCCGGCAAGCCGGCTCCTACAGTTGATCGTATTTATCCAAACACCTACGCATTTCCCTTGTAGGAGCCAGCTTGCTGGCGATGGACGTCAACGATAACGCGGGGTGTCTGAATGAACGCGTCGCCTAGACGCTTTTCGCCGGCAAGCCGGCTCCTACAGTTGATCGTATTTATCCAAACACCTACGCATTTCCCTTGTAGGAGCCAGCTTGCTGGCGATGGACGTCAACGATAACGCGGGCTGTCTGAATGAACGCGTTGTCCAGACGATTTTCGCCGGCAAGCCGGCTCCTACAGGGGGCACGTATGCTTTTGATTTCCACCACTCATCAGGCCGAGCGTTAGCTCGCCTTCAGCTTTTGATCTGAGCGCCCCCTCGAGAGGCCGAGTGGAGGTTCTGCGCAGTGGGCAACCCGGCATGGATGCCGGGTTAGCCGCCCCCGGCCAGGGATGGCCGATGGCGGCGGGCCCACGGAGCAGGACCGGAGCGAGGGCATGCCGAGCCACAGCGAGGCACCGAACGAAAGGGGCAAGAGCCCTTGGTTACTTGGGGCTCTTCCAAGTGACTCGCCGTAAGGGCGAAACCAATAGCCGCCATCACCACAGAAACGGATATGTACTCAATCAACCACCACCAACATCACCCCCACAACCACCGCCAACACCAACGCCCAACTCACCAACAACCGACGCCACAATCGCGGCGCATGGCGCATTTCCATGAAGCCATCAGTAATCAACCAGGCCTTGACGACCGCCACCAGCAAAATGGCCACGGACAACACCCCTGTCGCCCCCGACTGCGCCAGCAACACAGTGCTTACGCTCAGCGTGGCCAACGCTGCCCAGCAGACAAACAAAAACCTGGAAGCAGACATGAAAACCTCATCAACCCAGCACGTAAACCAGCGGAAACAACACCACCCAGATCAGATCAACCATGTGCCAATACAACACGCCGGATTCAAATCCGCTGCGATTACTGGCGTCGTACAACCCACGACGGCAACGCTCGGCCAGCCATCCGAGGATGAACATGCCAAGCAACACATGAAGAAAATGAAACCCGGTGAGGATCCAGTACAACGTGAAAAACGTGTTGTGCTCCATCCCCAGCCCCGAGGCCAGCAAGTGTCGGTACTCGGTGACTTTCAACACCACATAGACACTGGCGACGAGCAACGCCGCCAGCAACCAGACAGCGCCGTGGCGAGGCCGTGAGCGCCTGACTTGCGCCTGCGCCAGCGCCGCGAACAGCCCGGCGGTGAGCAGGCTCAGGGTCATCGCCAGACCGGTCGACGTGTTCAGCAACAGACGGCTTTCGCTGAACAGCTGCGGCTTGAGTGCCTGGGTCACGGCGAACACCAGAATCAGAATGGCAAACACCGACAGCTCGGCCAGAATGAAAAACCACATCGCCAGATCGCCCGGCAAATGCCTGGGCGCAACACCGCCGGGTTCAACCGAAGTGGACATCAACCACGTCCATCAGCGCCGCAACGGTCAGCGGATCGTCGCTCAATGGTTCGGCCAGGCAGGCCATGCACGCCTCACGCGGGCTCATGCCGGCGCGGATCATTCGTGCGGTGAAAATCAGCAACCGCGTCGAAGCGACTTCCTCCAGATCATGCTGATCGAGCCGCCGTAGCGCCTGCCCCAGCCTGACCACTTGCGCCGCCAGCGCGCTGTCCACCTGAGCCTCGCGGGCAACAATGCGCTCCTCTTCGGCCACCGGCGGGTAATCGAAACGCATCGCCACGAAGCGTTGTCGGGTACTGGGCTTCATGCCTTTGAGCAGGTTCTGGTAACCGGGGTTGTAGGACACCACCAGCATGAAGGACGGCGGCGCCTGCAACACCTCGCCGGTGCGCTCCAGGAACAATTCGCGACGATCGTCGGCCAGCGGATGCAACACCACCACGGTGTCCTGGCGCGCCTCGACCACTTCGTCGAGATAACAAATGCCGCCTTCACGCACCGCGCGGGTCAGCGGTCCGTCCTGCCACCAAGTGCCTTGGGCACCGATCAGATGGCGACCGATCAAGTCAGCCGCGCTCAGGTCGTCGTGGCACGCCACGGTGTACAGCGGCAAGTTCAACCGATGCGCCATGTGCTGGACGAAACGGGTCTTGCCGCAACCGGTCGGCCCCTTGATCAGCACCGGCATGCCGTGTTGCCAGGCCTGCTCGAACAGCGCCTCCTCATTGTTGAGCGGTTGATAGAAGGGTTCGGCCTTGTGTTCGCCAGACGGGAGATGGTCCATGGGGCACCTGATTCAACAACAGAATTGAGGGACACGCTACGGACCCCTGCGACAACCTGGCAAGTGACATGGCCGACAAACTTGATCGCCGTCAAGCGGGCATTGGCCTGCTCGGGCATAGCCTTGCAGCGCACTAAGAACCTGCGTCCTGCGCTGTCGTTCCAGCGCATCGCAAAGGTCTTGCCTGAGGAGAAATGGAATGCTGATCAGCAATAGAAAAACGTTTGCTCTGACCGTCGCCACCCTGTGTTCGACACTGGCCTTTGCGGTGTCTCACGCAGCCAGAGCCAACGAGCCCGCCGCCTCACCGCCCATGGTCAAAACCGCTGGCGCTCCCGACATGAGCCGGGCCGAGTTCGATTCATCCAAGGAAATCTACTTCCAGCGCTGCGCCGGCTGTCACGGCGTGCTGCGCAAAGGGGCGACCGGCAAGCCGCTGACCCCGGACATCACCCAGTCGCGCGGGCAACCGTTCCTGGAGGCTTTGATTACCTACGGTTCACCGGCAGGCATGCCGAACTGGGGGACGTCCAATGCCCTGACCAAGGAGCAAATCACGGCCATGGCCAAGTTCGTTCAGCACACGCCGCCGACACCACCGGAATGGGGCATGGCCGAGACGCTGAAAACCTGGAAGGTGCTGGTCAAACCCGAGGATCGTCCGAAAAAACAACTGAGCAAACTTGACCTGCCCAACCTGTTTTCGGTGACGTTGCGCGATGACGGCAAGATTGCCCTGATCGACGGCGACAGCAAGAAAATCGTCAAGCTGATCGAGACCGGTTATGCGGTGCACATCTCGCGGATCTCCGCCTCGGGCCGCTACTTGCTGGTGATTGGCCGCGACGCCCGGATCGACATGATCGACCTGTGGCCGGTGGAGCCGACCAAGGTCGCCGAAGTCAAAGTGGGCATCGAAGCGCGCTCGGTCGAGACCTCAAAATTCAAGGGCTACGAAGACAAGTACACCATCGCCGGTTCCTATTGGCCGCCGCAGTTCACCATCATGGACGGCGAAACCCTGGAGCCGAAGCAGATCGTCTCGACACGCGGCATGACCGTCGACAAGCAGGAATATCACCCTGAGCCGAGGGTCGCGGCGATCATCGCGTCCCACGAATGGCCGGAGTTCATCGTCAACGTCAAGGAAACCGGCAAGGTCATGCTGGTCAATTACCAGGACATCAAGAACCTCACCGTCACCTCCATCGACGCCGCGCCGTTCCTGCATGACGGCGGTTGGGACAGCACGCACCGCTACTTCATGACCGCCGCCAACAACTCCAACAAAGTCGCCGTGATCGACTCCAAGGAGCGCAAGTTGACCGCGCTCGTGGACGTCGGCAAAACCCCGCACCCTGGGCGCGGCGCCAACTTCGACCACCCGACCTACGGACCGGTCTGGGCCACCAGCCACCTGGGCGATGAAGGCATCTCGCTGATCGGCACCGACCCGGTCAAACACGCGCAATACGCCTGGAAACAGGTCGCCTCGATCAAGGGCCAGGGCGGTGGATCGCTGTTCATCAAGACCCACCCCAACTCCCGTCACTTGTACGTCGACACCACCCTCAACCCGGACGCAAAACTCAGTCAGTCGGTGGCGGTGTTCAACATCGACAAGCTCGACGCCGGCTACACCGTGCTGCCCATCGCCGAATACGCGGGCATCAAGCAAGGGGCGATGCGCGTCGTGCAACCGGAATACAACAAGGCCGGCGATGAAGTCTGGTTCTCCGTGTGGAGCGGCCAGGCCGACGAATCGGCGCTGGTGGTGATCGACGATAAAACCCTGAAGCTCAAGTCAGTCATCAAGGACAAACGACTGATCACACCCACCGGAAAGTTCAACGTCTACAACACCCAACACGACATCTATTGAGCTCCATCAATGCAAGGAAACACCATGAAAAATACTCTGCTTTCACTGTTCGCCCTGACCGCTGCGCTGAGCGTGCAACCGGCCATGGCCCAGGACGCGCTGGAGCTGTTCAAGAGCAAACCCTGCGCAGCCTGCCACTCCATCGACACCAAACTGGTCGGCCCGGCACTCAAGGATGTAGCGGCCAAGAATGCGGGCGTAGCCGGGGCCGCGGACACCCTGGCCAGTCATATCAAAAACGGCACACAGGGCAATTGGGGACCGATGCCGATGCCGGCAAACCCGGTCACGGATGAGGAAGCGAAGATTCTCGCGACCTGGGTCCTGACGCTCAAATAACCGCCTGGAGGGCGCCATGATGATTTTTCCAAAGGCTCTGGTTCTGGCGGCCCTCCTCCTCATTTGCGCAACCACGGTTGCCGCGCCCGACGCCCAGCGTCAGGCGCAACTCGAACACCTGCTGGCCCAGGACTGCGGCGCCTGCCATGGGCTGCACATGACCGGCGGCCTCGGCCCCGAACTGACCCGCACAGCGCTGGCGGGCAAGTCCAGGGACAGCCTGATCGCCACCGTCACCCATGGCCGGCCCGGCACCGCGATGCCCGGTTGGGCCCCGCTGCTCAGCACCGCCGACATCCGTTGGCTGATCGATCTTCTTCTCCAGGGATATCCCGCACCATGATCCGTTCAATCCTGCTGTCAGCGGCGACCGGGCTGTTATTGTCCGCCTGCGCTCAGCCACCCTTGCGTGGCACCGGCGACTTGGGCGTGGTGGTGGAACGCGCCACCGGCAGCCTGCAAATCATCGAAAGCGACAACCGCACTTCGCTGGCCCGGCTCGAAGGGTTGGGCGACCTGTCCCACGCCTCGGTGGTGTTCTCCCGCGACCAGCGCTATGCCTATGTGTTCGGCCGCGACGGCGGTCTGAGCAAGATCGACCTGCTGACCCGACGCATCGATCACCGAGTGATCCAGGGCGGCAACAGCATCGGCGGCGCCATCAGTCAGGACGGCAAGCTGATCGCGGTCTCCAACTATGTGCCCGGCGGGGTCAAGGTCTTTGATGCACAGACCTTGCAGCTGGTGGCCGACATTCCCGCCACCCCGCTGGCCGATGGCAGCAAGCGTTCCCGCGTGGTCGGCCTGGTCGACGCGCCCGGCCAGCGTTTTGTGTTCAGCCTGTTCGACACCGGCGAGATCTGGACCCTGGATTTCAGCCAGGGCACCACCCCGCAGATCAGCCGCTTCACCGACATCGGCGAGCAACCCTACGACGCGCTGATCACCCCGGACGGGCGCTACTACATGGCCGGCCTGTTCGGCGAAGACGGCATGGCGCAACTCGACCTCTGGCATCCCGAGCGTGGGGTAAAGCGGGTGCTCGGTGATTACGGACGCGGCCAGGCAAAACTGCCGGTCTACAAAATGCCGCACCTTGAGGGCTGGGCCGTCGCCGACCATCAGGCCTTCGTGCCCGCTGTCGGTCGCCATCAAGTGTTGGTGATGGATTCGCGCACCTGGCAGCAGAGCGCCGTGATCCCTGTGGCCGGCCAACCGGTGTTCGTCACCTCGCGCCCGGACGGTCGGCAACTGTGGGTCAATTTCGCCTACCCGGACAACGATCGGGTCCAGGTGATCGACACCGAAACCCACGCCGTGGTCGCCGACCTGCGACCCGGCCCGGCGGTGCTGCACATGGAATTCACCGCACGCGGCGATCAGCTGTGGCTGTCGTTACGCGACGGCAATCAGGTTCAGGTCTGGGACCCGTACAGCCTGAAACAGCTGAGCACCCTGCCGGCCACCGCACCGAGCGGCATCTTCTTCAGCAGCCGCGCACAAAAAATGGGCTATTGAAATGGACCTCGACCTGCTTGCCTGCCAACTGATCGATCGCTTCCAGCATGGCATGCCGCTGTGCCCTGAACCTTATCTCGAAATGGCCCAGGTGTTGGGTTGCAGCGAGTCGCAAGTGATCGCCTGCCTGCAACGCCTGGAACTGGCCGGGGCCTTGTCGCGGATCGGCCCGGTGTTCGACCACAGCCGTGCCGGCGCCAGCACCCTCGCCGCCCTCGCCGTGCCCGCCGAACGCCTGCATCAAGTTGCCAAGCGCGTCAGCCAATACCCCGAGGTCAATCACAACTATGCGCGCGAGCATCACTACAACCTGTGGTTTGTGTTGACCGGCCCCGATCGCCAACACATCGAGCGCATTCTCGAAGAACTGGAGTACGACACCGGCCTCACCCCACTGGACCTGCCGATGTTGACCGCTTACCGCATCGACCTCGGCTTTGCCCTGGGAGAAAGCCGATGAAAGCGCCATTGAATCCCAAACAGGCACTGGCCCTGCGTCGGCACCTGGAAGGCGGGTTGCCGCTGGTCTCGCGTCCTTATCAGGCACTCGCCGAACGGATCAACGCCGAGGAAAACCAGGTGCTCGCGCAAATGCACCAGTGGCACGAGCAAGGGTTGTTCCGCCGGGTTGGCCTGGTGCTCAACCATCGCGCGCTGGGCTTTACCGCCAACGCGATGCTGGTGCTGGACATTCCGGACGCGTTGATCGACGAAGTCGGCCAGCGCCTTGGGCGAGCGCCCGGCATCACCCTCTGCTATCAGCGGCCGCGACGCCTGCCTGACTGGCGATACAACCTGTTCTGCATGGTTCACGGTCGCCAACGCGATCAAGTCGCGGCGCACATTCAGGCGCTGCTCGAAGAACACCTGCTGAGCGACCTGCCCCACCAACTGCTGTTCAGCACCCACGCCTTCAAACAATGCGGCGGGCGCTTTGCGCCTTCATCAACAGGAGCCTCCGACCGTGGATGACCTCGACCGTCGACTGATCAACCGCTTGCAACTGGGCCTGCCGCTGGTGCGCCATCCCTGGAAAGTACTGGCCGCCGAACTGCAAAGCAGCAGCAGCGAACTGCTCGATCGGCTCCACGCACTGCTGGAAGACGGCGTACTCACACGCTTCGGCCCGATGTTCGACATTGAACGGCTGGGCGGTGCCTTCACGCTCGCGGCGCTGGCGGTGCCGGAAGAACGCTTCGAAGACGTCGCCGAGCAACTGCACGCCCTGCCGGAAGTGGCCCACAACTATCGACGCGAACACCCCTGGAACATGTGGTTTGTGCTCGGTTGCCCGACCGAACAAGGCATCGCCGAGACCCTGCAGCGCATTGAATCCCTGACCGGCTTGCCGCTGCTGAATCTGCCCAAAGAGGAGACCTACCATGTCGGTTTGTATTTCCCGGTCTGAAGACACCCTGGCCCATCGCCTGATCGAGCTGACCCAGACCGGCCTGCCCTTACTGGACGACCCTTGGGCCTGGCTCGCCGAGCAGCTGGACTTGAGCATCGAATCCACCCTGGACTTGCTCAAGCGCTTGCAGGCCGAGGGCGCCATCCGGCGCATCGCCGCCGTCCCCAACCACTATCGCCTGGGTTATCGCTACAACGGCATGACGGTCTGGGATGTGCGCGACGCCGACATGCCGCGCCTCGGTGCGCTGATCGGTGCTCAGCCCTTTGTCAGCCATTGCTATCGACGCCCGCGCCGTGAGGACTGGCGCTACAACCTGTTTGCCATGGTGCACGGACGCAGCAGCGAAGAAATCGACAGCTACCGCGAACACCTGCGCTACTTGCTGGGCGATGCCTGTGCCGCCGACGAGATGCTGGTGAGCAGCCGCATCCTGAAAAAAACCGGATTGCGCCTGCCACCCGCAACGCACTGAAGGCGCGCCGACTCAAGGAGAGTTGCATGTTAAGGATCAGCCAATACCTGCGTGCGCTGGCCGGCCAGGCGCCCGCCCCCAGAACCAGCCCACCGGGCAGCAACCGGCCGCCCGTGGTGATCTGGAACCTGCTGCGGCGCTGCAACCTGACCTGCAAACACTGCTACGCAACCTCGGCCGACAGTGTCTTTCGCGATGAACTGGATACGCCCGCCGCACTGAGCGTGATCGATGATCTGCACGCTGCCGGAGTGAAGGTGCTCATCCTGTCCGGCGGTGAACCGCTGCTGCGTGACGATCTGTTTGTGCTCAGCGCCTATGCCCGCGCCAAGGGTTTCTTTGTTGCCTTGTCCACCAACGGCACGCTGATCGATGAGCACAACATCACGCAGATCCGTGCGGCGAATTTCGACTATGTCGGGATCAGCATCGATGGCCTGGAAGCCACCCATGACGCCTTCCGCCAACTCAAGGGCAGTTTTGCCAGTTCCATGCGGGCGATCCGCCTCTGTCGCGAACAAGGTATTCGGGTCGGCCTGCGCACCACCCTGACCCAGGAAAACCATGCGCAGCTTCCCCAATTGCTGGCGCTGATGCGCGAGTACGACGTGCAAAAGTTTTACCTGTCGCACCTCAACTACAGCGGTCGCGGCAAACGCAGCCGCCAGCTCGACGCCCGGCAACAGATGAGCCGCGAGGCGATGACGCAGATTTTCGAACGCGCCTGGGAAGACATCGCGCAGGGTCGCGACAGCGATTTCGTCAGCGGCAACAACGATGCCGACGCGGTTCTGTTGCTGCAATGGGTAGGGCTGCATCTGCCCGAACATTACCCGCGCCTGGAACACATGCTGCGCGCCTGGGGCGGCAATGCCTCGGGCAGTGGCATCGCCAACATCGACAACACCGGCGAAGTGCACCCGGACACCTATTGGTGGCAGCACTCGGTGGGCAACGTGCGGCACACACCGTTTCGCACGCTGTGGCTGGACCGGCCGGACACCTTGTTGCAACAGCTGCGGGCGCATCCGCGCGCCGTCGGCGGCCGCTGTGGCCAATGCCGCTGGCTGGACATCTGCAACGGCAACACCCGAACCCGCGCCTGGGCCGAAGGCGATCTGTGGGGGCAGGACCCCGGTTGCCACCTCAGCGATGAAGAAATCGGTGTGCCGCCCATCACGACAATCCCTTGCGTCATGCACTGAAGCATCCGCCTGGCAAGCCCCGGCCAACCTGATGAAGAACCAAGGACGTCCCATGTACCCATCGATTATTTTACCGGCCGCACTTGCGTCCCTGTTCAGACCGGGCGAAGTCGCCCTGGTCGGCGCGGGTCCCGGCGATCCACGCCTGCTGACCCTGCGCGCCTGGAGCCTGTTGATGCAGGCCGACGCCGTGGTTTACGACCGTCTGATCAGCCCCGACCTGCTGACGCTGATCCCCCTCACTTGCGCCCGGCATTACGTCGGCAAGGCCAGCGGCTGCCACAGCCTGCCCCAGGAACAAATCAACGAGCTGCTGGCCGACCTTGCCGAGCAAGGGCAACGCGTGGTCCGGCTCAAGGGTGGCGACCCGTTCATTTTCGGTCGCGGCGCCGAGGAGTTGCAGTATCTGCTGCAGCGCAACATCGACTGCCAGGTGGTGCCGGGCATCACCGCCGCGTCCGGGTGCAGCGCTTACGCCGGCATCCCGCTGACGCACCGGGACCTGGTCAATTCCTGTCGATTCATCACCGGCCACTTGCAACACGACGGCGAGTTGAAACTGCCTTGGCGCGATCTGGCCGACAGCAGCCAGACCCTGGTGTTTTACATGGGCTTATCGAACCTCGGGGTGATCGCCCGGCACCTGATCGAGGCCGGGTTGTCGGCCGACACACCGGCAGCGCTGATCAGCAACGGCACGCGACCCGACCAGCACGTTGCCCGTGGTTTGTTGCACCAACTGCCGACGTTGGCGCTGGAGTGCCCGCCCGGTATCCCGACGCTGACGGTGATCGGCAAGGTGGTCGATCTGTTCGCGGCACAACCGATGGAATACCCGGCGCGCTTTTATCCTGTCCAGGCGTTGCAACGGCACGGCAAGGTGGCGCTATGAAGCGCGGGCTGCTGCTGCCGTTGTTATGGGTCAGTGCTGTCGCTGGCGCCGCTGATCCGGCACTTGAACACGCCGCGAACGACTACCGCCAGCATTGCCAAAGCTGCCATGGCGCCAACCGTTTCGGCGGTACCGGGCCGGCGTTGTTGCCAGAGAGTCTGAGCCGGATCAAACCCGATGAAATCCGCAGCGTGATCCAGAACGGCCGCCCCGCAAGCCAGATGGCCGGGTTTGCCAACGTGTTCAACCCGGCGCAGATCGACGCGCTGGTGAGCTACCTTCAGCAACCGCCCGCCACCCCGCCGACCTGGAGCAACGACGAGATTCGCGGCAGTCACTCGATGCTCGCCGACATCAGCAAGCTGCCCACCACGCCCCAGCATGGCGCCGATCCGCTGAACCTGTTCGTGGTGGTGGAAGCTGGCGATCACCACATCAACATCCTCGACGGCGATCGTTTCGAAGTGCTGGCGCGGTTTACCTCGCACTTTGCCGTGCATGGCGGGCCGAAGTTCTCACCCGACGGGCGCTTCGTCTACGTCGCCTCGCGCGATGGCTGGGTCAGCCTGTACGACCTGCACAACCTGAAGCTGATCGCCGAGGTCCGCGCCGGGCTCAACACCCGTAACCTGGCGGTGAGCAAGGATGGTCGCTGGGTGTTGGTGGGTAACTATTTGCCGGGCAATCTTGTCGTGCTGGATGCCCGCGATCTGTCGCTGGTCAAAACCATTCCAGCCATCGGCCAGGACGGCACCG
The DNA here is from genome assembly GCF_019947305.1 of Pseudomonas sp. BF-RE-21. NCBI lineage: Bacteria > Pseudomonadati > Pseudomonadota > Gammaproteobacteria > Pseudomonadales > Pseudomonadaceae > Pseudomonas > Pseudomonas sp. BF-RE-21. The sequence goes on from NZ_JAGYGF010000054.1 coordinate 44,020, forward strand.
CGTCACGGGTCAGCGCGGTCTACACCGCGCCGCCACGGGACAGTTTCATCGTCGCGCTCAAGGACGTGAAGGAAGTCTGGGAACTATCGAGCGCCGGGACTCCGGACTTCGAACCGCGACGGATCGAGGCTGAGGACATGCTCGACGACTTTTCCTTTTCACCGGACTACAAGCAGTTGCTGGCCACGTCGCGCAAGGCCAAAGGTGGTCAGGTGATCGACCTCGACAGTGGCAAGGTGGTCACCGACATTCCGTTACCGGGCATGCCGCACCTGGGGTCCGGGACCTATTGGAAACGCAACGGTCAGTGGGTGTTTGCCACGCCGAACATCAGCAAGGGGCTGATCTCGGTCATCGATTTCAAGACCTGGAAGCTGATCAAGGAAATCCCGACGTTGGGGCCGGGGTTTTTCATGCGCAGTCACGTCAATTCGCGGTATGCCTGGACGGATGTGTTCTTCGGGCCGGACAACGATGCGATTCATTTGATCGACAAACAGACTCTGGAAATCGCCCGTACCTTGCGTCCGATGCCTGGCAAGACGGCGGCGCACGTCGAGTTCACTCGCGATGGTCGGCACTTGCTGCTGAGCATTTGGGCCACCGATGGGGCGCTGATTGTTTATGACAGTGACACGCTTGAGGAGATAAAGCGTATCCCGATGAACAAGCCGTCGGGCAAGTACAACGTTGGCAACAAGATTGAGTTTGTGGAGGGGACTTCGCATTAGGGGTTGGGGTTGGGTGTATATCCGTTTTTTTGGTGATGGCGGCTGGCGGTTTCGCCCTTACGGCGAGTCACTTGGAAAAGCCCCAAGTAACCAAGGGCTCTTGCCCCTTTCGTTCGGTGCCTCGCCTAGGCTCGGCATGCCCTCGCTCCGGTCCTGCTCCGTGGGCCCGCCGCCATCGGCCATCCATGG
>NZ_JAGYGF010000055.1:0-44364 GCF_019947305.1 Pseudomonas sp. BF-RE-21
AGGCCGAGTGGAGGTTCTGCGCAGTGGGCAACCCGGCATGGATGCCGGGTTAGCCGCCCCCGGCCATGGATGGCCGATGGCGGCGGGCCCACGGAGCAGGACCGGAGCGAGGGCATGGCGAGCATTAGCGAGCCACCGTACGTCAGGGGCAAAGCCTTTTGGTTCCTTTTCGGCGTTTGGAAAAGGGACTCGCCGTAAGGGCGAAACCGCCAGCCGCCGTCACCGCAGCAACGGATATGCCCCCCATCCAATCCCCAAAAACTATGAAGCCGAACGCACCGAACCTTGCGACACACCAGTCGGCTGCAGCTTGAACACATAAAACAACACCGTCAGCAGCACCAAAAACGCCGGCCCCACATACAGCGCCACCCGAGTGTCCGGAAAGTACGCCATCAACCCAACCACCAACACCAAAAACGCCAGTGCCAGATACGAACTCACCGGGTACAACCACATCTTGTATTTCAACCCGGCCCGCTCGCTGGCGCTCAGACCTTTGCGAAACTTGAGCTGAGCCAGCAGGATCATCACCCAGGTCCAGATCGCGCCGAAAGTAGCAATGGCCGTCACCCAAACGAAAACCTTTTCAGGCACCAGGTAATTGAGCAGCACCCCCAGCAACAAGGCGAAAATCGACAGCAACAGCGCGCGACGCGGCACCCCGTTGTTCGACGTCTTGGCAAAACCGGCCGGGGCCTGGCCATTCTGCGCCAGGCTGTAGAGCATGCGCCCCGTACTGAAAATGCCGCCATTGCAGGACGACAGTGCAGCAGTGATCACCACGAAGTTGATGATGCCAGCGGCAGTCTTGATGCCCAGACGCTCAAAGGTCATCACAAACGGACTGCCCTGGGTGCCGATTTCACTCCACGGGTAGATCGACAGAATCACAAACAGCGCGCCGACGTAGAACAGCAGAATCCGCCAGAACACCGAGCCGATCGCGTTGGGAATGGTCTTCTGCGGGTTCTTCGCTTCACCGGCGGTCAGGCCGATCATCTCGACGCCGAGGTAGGCGAACATCACCATTTGCAGGGACATCAACACGCCTTGCACGCCGTTCGGCATGAAGCCGCCGTGAGCCCAGAGATTGGAAATCCCCAACGCCACGCCGTCGTTGCCGAAACCGAATGCGATCACGCCGACGCCGCCGATCACCATCGCAATGATGGTGACGATCTTGATCAGGGCGAACCAGAATTCGAATTCACCGAAGGCCTTTACGGCGATCAAGTTGATCGAGCCCATGCTGACCAACGCGGCGAGTGCCCAGATCCAGCGCGGGACCTCGGGAAACCAGACGCCCATGTACACCGCCACTGCGGTGATTTCCGCGACACAGGTCACCAGCCACAGGAACCAATAGTTCCAGCCCGTCAGGAACCCCGCCAACGGGCCAAGGTAGTCTTGGGCATAACGGCTGAAGGAGCCGGCGACCGGGTTGTGCACAGCCATTTCGCCGAGGGCGCGCATGATCACCAGGATCGCCAGACCGCCGATGATGTAGGACAGCATGATGGCCGGGCCAGCCATTTCGATGGCCTTGGCCGAACCGAGAAACAGACCGACACCGATACAGGCACCGAGTGCCATCAAGCGAATATGCCGTTCGCCGAGTTCGCGTTTAAGCGGGCCGCCCTGAGCGGTCTCGCCGTGGGGCAGGTGATTGCCGACTGGCATAGGGGTACAACCTCGTCTTGTTATTGGATATGACCACCGAGTGTCGAAGCGCTGACCGATAAGCCATTGCTTGCCTGAAACCGGACCTGCTTCGTGGGCAGAACCGTCCTGCAGGGCAAAACCCTCCAAGATCAGCGGGACGTGCAGTCTAAAAAGCTTCCAGCAGGATATTTCACTCTACAACCCACAATATTCAGCGAGAACTCTCGGCAAAAGCGCGGTTTTTGGAGGTGCATTACCTAACTTTTTGTAGGAATTTTTACCGCTAAAGCGGCGCGGAGTATTGCACAGCATTGGTGCATCGTCATGCCCCTACCTAGGCAGCATTTACGTGGCGATGGCTCTAGTACGGCTCCTACGGATCGGGGACACTGTCCAAAATATCGGGCTCACCTCCCCCCTGTAGGAGCCGGCTTGCTGGCGATGGCGCCCGTGAAACCGCCATCGCCAACAAGCCAGCCCCCTGCAAAGAGAACATTCGCTCACGCCCCGTCAGGGTGAATATTCGATATCCGGGTGTTCACAATTTTTTCACCGGCAGCATCCACCGTCTAAGCTTCAAACAAGTCCGATCAATCTGCGTGAATGGATCAGTCGACTATGGGCGCGTTATGGCAAACCGATACGAGTAAAACTGTGGTCCCGACTGAACGTGTGGATGAAGCGCCTATCCCCGAAAAACCCCGTCGTAGTCGTACCAAACACGGGTGGAAGGCGTTTTGGTTGCTGGTGTTGATTATCCTGATTGCTCTGGGGTTGGCCGCTGCTAGGGAAATGCGTACCTCGAAGTTCCAATCCCGGGAAGCCAGCAAATATGCCGCTACCCTGAGTTACGAACTGAAGCCAGGCCCAAGCGATGCCATTCGCTATCCAGGGGCCGGCCCTTTTGACTTGCGTCTGGGCTACAGCTCTCTGGGTGAATTCCTGCCGCGCCTGATCAAGCGCGACTACGTCGTTGCGGCACAGACCCGCTTCTCCCAACCGTTGATGGACTACACCGACAAAGGCTTTTTCGTACCCTATGCGGAAAAGATCCAGGCAGGATTGTCGATCACCGATTGCCATGCGGCGCCGCTTTATCAGTACAAATACCCGCAGCAGCTCTATTCAAGCTTTGACGCGATTCCGCCGGTGGTGGTCAGCAGTTTGCTGTTCATCGAAAACCGCTTCCTGCTCGACCCTCGTCAGCCCCGGGCCAACCCCGCCGTGGATTGGCCACGTTTCGGCATGGCGGCGTGGTCGCAGGTCGCCAAAATGCTGCACATGCCTGGCCAATCGGCGGGCGGCAGTACCCTCGCGACGCAACTCGAGAAGTATCGACACTCGCCCGACGGCTTGACCGTGTCCGGCGGGGAAAAAATCCGCCAGATGATTTCCGCCAGCGTTCGTGCCTATCAAGCGGGGCCGGAAACGCTTGCGGCGCGCCAGAACGTGGTGCGTGATTACCTCAACAGCGTGCCCCTGTCCGCCGTGCCCGGCCACGGGGAAGTGCACGGCATGGCCGAAGGTTTGCGTGTCTGGTACGGCGCCGACTTCAACAAGGCCAACGAACGGCTGGCCAGTACCGACACGGATCCAAAGGCCATGGCGGAAAAAGGCCTGGCCCTGCGTGAGATGCTCTCATTGATGATTGCCCAGCGCCGCCCTTCCCACTACCTGACCAAGGGCCGCGATGAGCTGGCCGACCTCACCGACAGTCACATTCGCCTGTTGGCGCAAAACTTTGTGATCGACGCGCCGTTCGCCGCCGCCGCATTGGCCAGCAAAGTGACCTATCGCGACTGGCAGACCCAGCCGACCATTCAACCGATCGAAACCAACAAAGGCATCAGCGTGGCGCGCAGTCGCCTGGGCGGGTTGCTCAATCGTCCGCTGTACGACCTCGACCGCCTCGATCTCTCCGCCACCAGCACCCTGCAAGGCGAACTGCAAACCCAGGTCACCGAGTACCTCAAGCACTTGGCCGACCCGGCGTTTGCAACGCAGATCGGTTTGATGGGCGAACGCCTGCTCACCCCCACCAGCACCACGCAAGTGCGCTACAGCTTCACGCTGTTCGAACTGACCCCGGACGGTTCGCGGGTGCGCGTGCAGACCGACAGCACCGATCAGCCATTCGATATCAACGAAGGCAGCAAACTGGAATTGGGCTCCACCGCGAAAATGCGGGTGCTGACGACTTACCTGCAAATCATTGCCGAGCTGCACGACAAGTACGCCGAAATGACCGTCCCGGAACTGAAGAAAGTCGACGTCCCGGATCAGGATCGCCTGAGCCGCTGGGCCGTCGATTACCTGATCGAGAACAAGGACCACAACCTGTCGGCCATGCTCAGCGCCGCGCTGGACCGCAAATACTCGGCCAGCCCCGGCGAAGCCTTTTTTACCGGCGGCGGGCTGCATACCTTCGTCAACTTCCGCAAGGAAGACAACGGTCGCATACCGACCTTGCGCGATGCCCTGCGCGAATCGATCAACCTGCCGTTCATTCGGCTGATGCGCGATCTGGTGCGCTACACCACCTACTCCGGCCCGAACAACAGCGCCGCCCTGCTTGGGGACGACCGCGATCCTCGGCGTCAGGAATACCTGGCCGAGTTCGCCGACCGCGAGGGCACTTCGTTCCTGCTGAAGTTCTGGAAGCGCTACAAAAACAAGGACACCCAGGCACGGCTCGAAACCTTCCTCGACAGCATGCGCCCGACGCCGATTCGCATGGCTGCGGTGCATCGCTACCTGTTGCCGCAAGCCAGTCAGGAAAGCTTCAACACCTTCGTGCGCTCGCACCTCTCAGGCGCCAAGCTCACCGAGAAACTCACCGACGAACGCCTGCAACGGCTTTACGAAAATTACAGCCCAGGCATCTACGATTTGCCGGACCAGGGCTTCATCGCCAAGGTCCACCCGCTGGAATTGTGGCTGATCGGTTATTTGTTGAATCATCCTGACGCCAAGTGGAGCGAAATCGTCAAGGCCAGTCAGTTTGAACGCCAGGAAGTCTATAGCTGGCTATTCAAAAGCAAGCATAAGGGTGCCCGTGATGGCCGCATCCGCACCATGCTGGAGATCGAGGCCTTCCTCGACATTCACGCGCGCTGGCAGAAAGTCGGCTATCCGTTCGATCACCTGGTGCCCTCGCTGGCCACCGCCATCGGCAGTTCCGGCGACCGCCCGGCCGCGTTGGCGGAGTTGATCGGCACCATCCTCAACGACGGCGTGCGCATGCCGACGCTGCGTATCGACAGCCTGCATTTCGCGGCGAATACGCCCTATGAAACCAAGCTGATCAACGACCCGGATGTGGGTAAACGGGTGATGCCGTCCGAAGTGGCCACGGCCATGCGCGAGGCCTTGTCGCACGTGGTGGACGCGGGTACGGCCAAACGTGTTTCCGGCAGTTTCATCACCCCCGATGGCAAGCCGCTGGCCATGGGCGGCAAGACCGGGACCGGTGACAACCGCATCGAAGCCATTGGTTCCGGAGGGCGAATCTTGAGTTCGAAGTCGATCAACCGCACGGCCACCTTTGTGTTTTATATCGGCGATAGCCACTTCGGTACGTTGACCGCATTCGTACCCGGTCGCACGGCCGAAGCCTTCAAGTTCACCTCGGCCTTACCGGTGCAAGTGCTCAAGGGCATGGCACCGATTCTCACGCCGTATCTGCAACCGGGCACACATACGCAATGCCTGCCCGTGGAGGTCGCACGACGCTGAAAAACGATGGCGGTAAATAGTTATTTTCGGCATTGAAAATTCCAATGCTTTGCCGGGAAGAACGCGTTTCAAGCAGCTGGAATTCAGACTTTTACTTTGAACCTCGGGCGTTAGGCTGGTCACTCCACTTAATGCTCAAGGTTTATTGAAAGCATGACTGACTTACACGGACGTATATCAGCGCTACCGTCACCCGTGGCCGACGACAATAAAGGTCACCATTACGCGTTCATCAAGAACCGTATCCACCCCGTTTTCAAAGGCGCTTCAGTGCGACGGGCTCATGAACTGAGCCGCACACAAACGGCTTCAGGACATTGGGTCCGAAGCGTCACAGACTTCGACCATGCGCCGTTACAAAAAGCCAATCTTGACCTCTGGTCCGCGCAGAATGCAGTCGACCGGTTCATGGATGAAGTGCAGGACGTTTACACGTTCGCCAAACCGTTACTCACCGACGCACTGCAAAAAAAATTCAACGTCGATGTCGATGTCACCCGCACGTTCCTGCATCTGTACTTACCCAAAGCACGCCCGTGGTATGTCTTCGACGTCTCCGGCGGTGTTGTTACCCGAACCGTCTCATTGCTGGACGCCGCCCTGCACAACTTCGCACGTCACGAAACCTGCGAACCGGACTCGGTCTTCATCAGCCAGCCCGACGCACGCGGGCACTTCGACGTCCTGCCGATCAAACACAAAATGTCCATTGCCCAGTTCCAGAACCTCTGCCGCGAACTGGACATCGGCGCGCGCTACACGAAATACCTCGAAGAACAGTTGCTGCCCAGTGACGGCCTCGCCCGAGGTTTATTGAAGTTAAAAATCGTCGAGAGCGAGAAAGCCGCGTTCAAAGCCGCCGCCCAATTGGCTGTTCTGAAGGGCGACATCGACGCCGAGGCCAGTGACCTGATCCTGAAAATGCTTGATGGCCAGCGCAACCTCACCCGTAAAGGCCGGGTGATGCAATTTGCCGAACTGTCGATTCTCGACAGCCCGCTGAGCGCAATCGTGTTGATCACACCCAGGCCGGAACAACACATCCGTGAGGTGACGCCGGTGATTGTTTACGTCCCCCAGGACCCTGAGCACCCACTGAAAGAGTACCCCTCGACCGTCGCGTTCATGAATGAACTGACGCGCCAGCTGCGCGACAACAACGTCGTTTCATCCACCGGCATGACCTACCAGCAGTACTTCAGTCGGTTCGTCGATCAATCGGAGCGCGGGCATTTTTTCGGCGGGCTGCAGCAACGTCTGTTCGAGGTGAAATGGCATCAGAAAGCGCCGCTGGAGCAGGGCCCGAGCTGGCGGGAAGTGCCCGTCGACAAACCCAATCTGCATTTCAAGGCGGCACCGATCCAAAGCGAACTCTGGGAATACCTCTTTCAGCAGAAGCTCAATAAAGTCCTGAATGACGCCCGACACATTGCCGTGTCCACCGCCGATAGCGATAGCAATGCCCGATGGGCCTGGTGGGAAAACTTCAAGAAAATAGTCTCGGACATCTTCAACGTCGCGCTGATGGTCGTCACGCCGTTCGTTCCGGGGCTGGGTGAATTGATGATGGTCTACACGGCGTATCAGATGGCCAGTGACGTCATCGAAGGCATCCTGGATATGACCATGGGGCTGTGGACTGAAGCTGCCGAACACATCATCGGCGTAGTGACTGACGTCATTCAGTTGGTAGCGTTCGCCGCCGGGGTGAAGATCGGCAACGTTGCGCGCCTGAAGCTTTCGCCGCTGATCGAAGGCATGAAACCGGTGGCTCTGCCCAATGGCGAACCACGGCTTTGGCATCCCGATCTCAAGCCTTATGAGAGGCCGGATGTAAAACTGCCCGCTAAAGCGAAACCTGACGCATTGGGTCTCCATGCCCACGAAGGCCAGGACATTTTGCCGCTGGATGACAAACACTATGCCGTGCAAAAAGATCCGCAAACCGGCAACTACCGCGTCAAGCACCCGCACCGCGACAACGCCTATTTACCCGAGTTGAAACATAACGGCCAGGGCGCCTGGACCCACGAAGCCGAGAACCCGCGAGCGTGGCAGCGCCCGACGTTGATGCGTCGCCTCGGCCATTCCGTGGACGGCTTCAGCGACGCAGAACTGGACCATGTGCGCATCGCCAGCGGCACCGACGACGCTGCGCTGCGCCGGATGTACGTCGACAACACGACCCCGCCACCGCTACTGGACGACAGCCTCACACGCTTGAAAATCCAGCGCCAGACCCGCGAGGCCATTGAACGGATTCGAACAGGTCAAGCTCTGGCCCCTGCCTCCTGGTGGTTTGAATCTCTGGCGACTTACCTGGACGGCTGGCCTGTGGATAAAGCCCTGAAGGTTTACGAAGACGCCGACATGACCGGGCGCTTTCGCCAGTACGGCAATCCCGAGGCGAGCGAGGCGCAGACACTGTCCACCAGCCAGTCGCAGCTCATGAGCGAACAGTTTGCGCCGAGGCTTGTCGAGTTTCTCAGTGAAGAAGAGCTGCAAGCGATGCTCGGTCGGTCAACCGCCAAAAGTGAACAGGTGCAAGCCCTGCGCAATCGACTGGCGGACGAAGCCAATCGATTGAACGCAGACATCGTCAATCAGCTTTACCAAGGTGCAGAAGCGTCCGACGACCCGCAGGTCCGACTCATTCGCCAGACATTCCCCGAGCTGCCGACCCGCGCGGCACAGACGCTGCTGAACAGTTCCGACGCGGCCGACCTCACGCGCATGACCCAGGAACGACGCCTGCCGTTGAGCCTAAAGAGCCGCGCCCGTGAAGCCGCCTTCGAAGCCCGGACCAACCATGCGTACGAGGGCTTTCATGACGGCGCGCAGTGGGTGGCGCAAACCGAAAGCCTGGTGCTGAATGCGCTCAGGATTCATACCGACACCTTCGCGCAATTGCGTATCGAGGTGCGTGAAGGCAACGATGCCGGACCACTGCGCGGCAGCGTGGGGGCACATGATGCGGCGACGGTGCGGGTGCTGGTCAAGGACGACGCCAACCGGTTCGAAGTCTGGGACGCCGACAACCACAAACTGCACGACGCCGCTGATTTTTTCGAAGCCGTGCTCACGGCGTTACCGAAAAACAAACAGGCGCAGTTGGGTTATCGGCCAGGCCAGGGGGCGTTTTTCAAGCAATGGGTCATGGCCAGGACCGATACTCCGGCCGAACGCCGCACCGCACTCGCCGCCCCGCCGATCCGCCCGATGGCGAACCACGAAGACATGATGCTGTTGCGCGGTCCCGGCTTCTCCATCACTGCCGCCACGCTCACCGAACGGGTGCAGGATGTGTACCCGCACTTCAACGAACGAGAGGTCGCTACCTTCGTTCGATCCCTGGGTTCGCCAGAGCAAGGACGTCAGACGCTGACGAGGCTGGATCGAGAGCTCGATGACCTGCGCGTGATACTCAATCGGTGGCAATACCAGCGGCCGGAGACATGGGGGCCTGATCGACAAGGGTTCGTACGCGGTGGAGGACAGCACATTGCCGAACGGCTCATCGATTGTTTCAAAAGAAAATCCACCGTTTTCGGTGAGCGCAGTACCACGGTCGACGGCGGTTATGCGCTGGACCTGTCCGTAGAGTTCGATGTGCCCGACCTCGAACGCTGGTGGAAGGAACTGCCGCCGGATATCAAACATTACGTCGATCAGATCAGCACCCTGAATCTGGATCGCACCCACTTTTCCGAAACCTCTTCCGGCCTGTTGGGCGAATTCCCGCACCTTCGTCAACTGAGCGCCCGCAACTGCGGGTTGACGCGACTTCCCGAGACCATCGGCAAGATGCACCACCTGCGGACGTTGCGGCTGATGAACAATGACATCACGTTGACGCCGTCGGCCGTCGAGCAACTGCGAAACCTGACTTACCTGGAAACCATCAGGCTCGATGACAACACGCGGCTGGGCAATCTTCCGAACGTCGGACGCATGCCCAAACTGAGAATCCTGAGTTTGAGCAACACAGGGGCAACCACCTGGCCCGATGGCCTGTTCGGGCCCTTCAGCAAACGTCGACCACGGGGCTTCTATCTGGATTTGCAGGAGAACCCGATCAGCGTCATTCCAACGGTCGTGCCAGGCTCGGAGGAGGCCTTCCTCGTGGCGCGGACCCGCTTGTTTCCAAAGAGACTTTCGCAGGAAAACCAGATCACGTTCAAAGCCTATCGGCGTTCGGTCGGCATTGCTCCCGACCAGCCCTATGTCGATGCGGCCGCCAACACGATGCACCAATGGCCGACGAAGGACGACTCTGTCTGGTGGAGTCCCGAGGTCGGAGGGCTGGGTACTTTCCGCGAGGACGCCTGGCACGATCTGATGACCGAGCCTGGCTCCGAAGATTTCTTTGCCTTGATCCAGAAACAGACACTCTCCGCCGATTACCGCGCCGGCGGTGAATTGCGCCAACAACTCAGCAGCCGGGTATGGCGCATGGTCGAGGCCATCGACCTGGACACTCCGTTACGCAACGAACTGTTCGAAATGGCCAAGGCGCCCACCACCTGCGCCGATGCCGGGGCCCAAGTGTTCAACCACATGGGCATCAAGGTGCTCGCCTCCGAAGCCTACGCCTTGTCGACGTCCAACGCCGTCCTCGAAAACAAACTGGTGAACCTGGCAAAAGGTGCCGCTCGCCTCGCCCGCGTGGATGACATCGCCCGTGCGGATTTCGGCGGCCGTGAAGGCACTCCCGATGAGGTGGAGGTTTACCTCGCCTACGAAACCGGCCTGGCTCAACGCCTCGGCTTGCCGTGGCAATCGGAGTCGATGCTGCATCGCCCCTTGGCCCGCGTGAGCGCCAAGACCCTCGACACGGCTTTCGATACAGTGATGGCGATGGAGGCCGGCGACGGTTTGATCAACGACATGCTCGAACAGCCGTTCTGGGAGAAATACCTGCGTGACACTTACCCGAACGAGTTCAGGCGCAATGCCCGACTGTACGAAAGCAAAAGCGATTTGCTGGATGAGTTGCGCGAAGCTCAGCACGCCTGGGCAAGCTCCAAAAACCAACAGATTGCGCAACGACGTGCGCTCAAGCAGCGCCTGCAAGACCTCGCCCGCCGCCTGGATGTCGATGACAGTGTGGTGCTCACCGATGAAGACATGAGTGATGAGGTCTACTTCCGACTGCTTCACGACATGGGCTACGAAGAAAAAGAGCTGAGCAGAAAACTGACCCGCGCAGCGCTGCAGAAAGCCGCAGAGCAATAATCGGCAACCCCTGATGCATCGGACGATGCATCAGGGTTCATGCCTTAACCCACTTCGGAATCCCAGATCACCGTGACATTGCCCGAATAAGATCTGGCGACACCGGGCTTGAGCATTTCGTCGACTTCGTCCTGCGCGACCTCGAAATGCAGCGTTCCCGGTTTGCGATCGACATAAAAGCGCGGCTGGAACAGCTCGGTGCCACTGCCGTCGCGCCGCAACGGCCGGTGACTGACCGGTTGCGCGGCGGCATCCACCAGGCCATTGGGCAGGGTCACGCTGACGTCTAGCGGCACGACATGTCCTGAAACCGGATCACGCACCGCGCAGCGATTGCCATCCAGGCTGTACTGACAGTCCAGACTCATTTTGAAGCGACTTGACGATGACACATTGAATGTCTGATCCCGGAACAGCCGTGTCGGCTTGCGCCCCTGTGTCAGCCAGGCTTGCCAGCCACCCTTCGGGACCAATTCGACGCGATTGCCGCCCGGTGGAATCTCCACTTTGAGCGCATGTTCGACACTTAGAGTGAAATTAAGGCTTATCAAATCGTCATCAGGCAACATGATATCGCCCATATCAAAATCGCCAAGAGGACCCACGACATAATTCAAAACACCCCTGTAAGTTCCCGTCGACATCTGCAAGGGATTGGGCGTTGCCAGCTCGTATGAAAAGCTCATATTTTCATAGGCAAAACCATAGTCTTGCGTTATCGGCAACTGAGCTTGCTTCGAACAAACACCTCCATCCGCCGGGATCCTCCAGAAAAAAGCGAAATAATAGGCGTTGCCGTAGCTCGTTCCACCCTTGACACAGGGTGGCGACGGCCATCCCCAGTGGTCGATCCAGGTGCTAGAGTCAAGAGGTGTCTTGATTGTATAGGCCGCCCCGATTCCGCTGAAACGCATTCTGACCGTCGCAGACTCACCCGTTTCATCATGAATGACCGTCGTGTCCTTCCATGAGGACGGAAGCCGAAACATAGGCCCCTGGCGTTCTTCGTGCAAAGCCTGAATGGGCGCTACAGCCCTGAACCGGATCGGCACCCCAATACTGAAGACACCAGGCCCACAGTACGTTGGGTGCTCTTTGCAATGACCACCTTGCGGTGTGGTGTTCTCGAAAGCATTACGCATGGGGTTTGCCGGATCAGGTCGAAACACGGCACTCATTTCCAGGGTGACTGCGAAAGCCGAACCCGTAGCTCCAACAATCAAGCTCACCAGGGCAAACAAGATTAACGATCGCAATCGTTTGGATGATTTCATCAATACGAACTCCACCGTCCCATTAGAACCATGCCAGCACTTTCCCGGCATAAACATACGAAAACATCTGCTGCGACAAAACCAAACATCTATGCCCCCGGCAACACTGCGTTGAAAAGCAAGTTGACGCTGCCGAAATAACTGCCCGGCTTATAAACCCCATCGACAGGCGGCACCGGCGCGATCTCCAGCAACACACGTTTACCCGGCGCGGCCTCGCTCATCGACACCACCTCGCTACTCTCCAGTTCGCTCAGCAACTTGCCGTTGAACAGCACGCGCAATCCAATGTCATCGGCCGCGGTCCCGTTGGACAGGTAAGGCCGGCCCTCAAGCCGGGCTTCGATGGAGCCGGCTTCATTCTTCACATCGAAATACTTGCGCAAGCCGCCCAGGGTCGAGGTCGCCAGATTCCACGGCAACCGCTGCTCGCGGTGAATCCAGCCGGGGTCTGCGGGAATGACGTAGAACGCCTGGTTCGGAATCGTCACGAACACGTCGAAGTGGTGCACTTCGCGGGCAGCAAACGCTGAATGGCAGGCCACTGCCGACACCATCAGAACCATCAGTTTTTTGAACATGGTCATCAGCCCTTCACATCGAGTTTCTTGCTGCTCTCGCCTTCAACCAGTGTGAAGCGATACTCGCGACCGGCTTGTTTTTCGAACTGAAAACTGCGGCCCGCGAGGATGTGATGCTTGGTGGTCGGCATACACTCCTGCTCGTTCTTGACCGAGCAATCCTTGAACTCATCGATCACCACCACGGTGTTGCCGTCGTTGCGGATGCGGTAATCCTTCGCGCCGTTCTCGATCATGCTGGCGTAACGCGTGTCCTTGGGCCGGACGAAAAACACCGCGCCATACCCGGCCAGCACCGTGACCCCGGCGGACAGGGTCTTCTTGTATTCCTCACGCTCTTCGCCAGAGACTGCGAACTCGTCTTCTTTCTCCGGCACCACCGGCACGAAACGCACGCGGAAATAGCGCTCGCGGTCGCGCTCGCCCATGTACAGCAACCGGGTGCCTTGCATGCCACTGGCAGGCACGATCAGCCGCGCCGGGCTGGCCATCAAGCCGTCCCGGGCGCTGCCGTCGGCACTGGATTTGAGCGGTACTTCCTGCGACTTTCCGTCAGCGTCGTAAAGGATTTCCAGGATGTTGACCTTGACGAAAGCGGTGCTGTCGCCGCCATTGAAGACACGTTTCAAATAGGTACTTTTATCACCGTCCAGGTAGTCGTAAACCGTGCCGATATTGATGCTCGGCCCGGCGTGTGCCGTCTGCGTGAACAAACAAAAACCAATCAGTGCCAACCGACGTTTCATCGTCATTTACCTCGTAGATAAAGTGCGTATTGCCGGGCATCAGCCTGCCGTCGGCGTCCCTGTCGCTGCGTCAGCCAACGTATCCGGCGTGCAACGCAGGTCGCCGATCATCAGCACATTGTTTTCCGTGCGGCCACGGCTCGGGTCGAGCCGGAACTGGCACAGCAACTGGTTGCCGTGGCGCACTTCCAGGGTCGGTGAACCGGCGTTCATTTCCATGGAGAAGAAGCCGTCCACTTCACTGACCCCGCGACTGGCGTGGTTGATGATGTGATGGCCCTTGAGCGGGCTGCCCTGGTAGTCCACCAGGCGACCGAGCACGGTGAGGGTTTTCATCACGCGAACCTGGCGATACTCGACGCCGCCCTTGTTCAGGTGATAGCTGGAGCGGGCCGGCTGGATGGTCGCGGCCGGCACGTGATTGCCCTCGAAATCGAAACTGACCGAGCTGCTTTTGTAGGCGGTGATCGGCACGAAATTGCGCCCCGGCCTGAGCACCGCGCTGCCACCGCTCAAATCGTCGGCGCGCAGGGCGATGTCATCGATGTCCGATTCGACATCGATGATCATGCCGGCACCGTTGCGGTGGTACTGGCTGGTCACGACCATTTTTTGCCCGCCGACGGCGACGGTGCTGTCGAGGTTCAGGCCACCGGTAAAGTCGTTGTTGAATGAGGAGCGCTGGATAAAACCGTCAGCGTTGACCCGCTCCGATTGCATCGTCGCCATCGCGTTCATACCGATGCCATAGGTGTCGGTGATTGCTGTGGCGGAAACGCTTTGCAGCAGGTGATCCTGCAAGTCTTTGCGGTAGGTGACCGAGGCATTGTTATCGCGTCCGCCGTCGCGATCGGTGCGGGTGCCGATGCTGCCGGAGATCTGTTCGCCCGGCCCGCCCAAGGCGATGTTGACGCTCAGGTCGACACCACGATTGCGGTCATTACCCGAGCTGAAACTGCTCGGCCTGTCGAACAGCGACAAGCGCCAGTTGGCGTCGCTGCCGAACAATCGGCCGCGCTGGCTCCAGCCCAGATCCACGCCGACGCCTTCGGTGTTGCCCTCGCTGTGGGACACCCTGGCATTGACCGAACTTTTGCTGGTGAGCCGATGGTTCAGCGACAACGACGAGTTGCTGGTCTGGCCGATAAATACGTTGCGCTGTCGTACTCGCGTGCCGTCCGGCAGCGTGTCGTAGAGCCGGGTCGTGTCGAGCCAACTGCGGTTGTGGCTGGCGACGATGCTGCCGCTGCCGTAGGAATAAAGCCCCTGCACGTCGAAACCGGTGCCGTGGTCCTCGGTCTTGTAGACGTTGGCATAGACGCTGGCATTGTTGACGACGGCCCAATCGACCGAGGTGCCGTATTGCAGGCTGTCACGCACCTGTCGCCCCGACAGGCCGAGGATGACTCGCGGGTGCAGCAGAAAGTTGAAGGCGGCACCGGCCGTCATGTCGCCGTCGTTCTGATCGTCCCAGTTGCTGAGAAATTTGGATTCACGCCCGGCGAACAGGTTGTAGCGCCATTGCTCGTCGTGGTTGCGCCAGTTGTTCGGTTTGTAGACCAGCTCCTGGGTGCTGGAGGTGATCTGGCCGTCTTCGATCAGGCGCACTTCCACTTCATAGATACCGCCGGGCAACGGCCGCGTGTCGAGAGTTTGCAGGCCGGCGGGCATCGCCTGCGTATTGATCAGCAAACCGTCGCGGTAGATCTCCACCGAGCCCTGGCGATTGGCGGTGACGTAGATCGGGTAGACCGCCGGCGTCGGCTGATTGATGGCCAGGCTGTCGGAGCTGCCGTACATCACACCCAGCGCCGTGTCGGGACTCGCGCCGAAGGAGCGCGGCTGGCGAGTCAGCCCTTCGGAGGTGGGGGTGAAATAGCCCAGGCGCACAAAGCTGCCTTCCAGTTCACGCTGGGTATAGAGCTCATGCACGGCGTGATAGGTCTGGTTATCCACACCGCCCAGTCGCGACAGTTGCAGGTTCACCGCTTGAGTCCAGTTACCGAGGCTGCTGCTGGCTTCAAGACCATAGCGCCCGCCAAGGTCCTGGTTTTGCCCGCCGTTGAGGTTCAACTGGTTGCGCACGATCAAGCCGGTGCTGCCGCCTTCGGGCTGGTTGTAATAACGCTGGACCTGATCGTCGCGCTCGGCGTTTTCCGTGAGGATCGACACCAGCGAGTTTTCCAGGCTGTAGTGCACGGCCAATAGCGACTCGGGGCATTTCGCCTCGCAGTTGCCCAGCGCCACGCCTTGCTTCAAATAGCTAGACCAGGTGTCGCGTTCACTGGCTTTGATCGCGCTGTCACTGACATCGGTGAAGTCAACGAGGGTGATGCGGTCGTCGCGGGTTAATACGACCATCGCCTCCCCCAGAAATTGTTGATCAAGTTCCACGCGCACCGCCAACGGTACATCGAAGAAGTGTTCTTCGAACTCGCTCGGTAAACCCTTGGCCTGCGCCAGCAAACTTCGAGGTGTATGGCCGTTATCCGCTGGCGCGGCCAGGGCAGTTGCGCAAAAACACAAGGCAAGCGCCGTCGCGATGGGAGTCATCGGGAACATGAAAGAAATACTCTGTGGATAAAGACGGTGAAACCCGATCGACAGGGATTACAACCCTATCGATCGGTGCGCGTTATCAAGCAAGAACTTGCTGACAGAACGCTGTCATTCAGATGCGCGGAATGGCATCAAACATGACGACGGGGTTGGCGGTGTAAATACCCACCTGATTGTTGCCCGGCTTTTCTGCAGTAATCACCAGGTCGGCGCGCATGCCACCGTTGGACTCGACGTCGCCGACCACTTCCTTCGAATCGGCAGTCAGTACGGTGCCGTTGAAGGTGTAGGTCAGCGGAATGTTCAAGGTCGCATTACCGTTGAACAGCGGCGTCGGGCCGCCGACGACGTATGCCCCCACCGAGCCGTTGGTGTGCTGGATATCGTAGGTGCCACGGACCTCCGACAGGGTGCCGGCGCCAATTTGGTACTGCATTCTTTCGTCTTTACCGAAGTTCAGGTCCACGGGTTGAGCGTGAAACACTTTGCTCGGGATTTCCGCAGTGATGTTGATGGAGGTGCGCGATTCATCCGCAGCGAACGCCATCGAAGCACTCAGGGCCAGGAGGGTCATCGGAACGGCGATTGCAAACTTCTTGAACATTGTTTAGTACCTGTCTTTTTCAAAGGATTGGTCCGTGGAAAGCGTGAATCGTCCCTATCGCCGGTTTAAATAGTGGCAATTTGGCTCAACTTTCGACGAGGAGAATGATCGGCCAATTACTTGAGAAAGTAAGTACGCAACTTCCGAAGAACATGTAGTAACAACCGCCCGCGGCCCAGTAGAAAAAACCCGAAAAATCAATAATTAAACCGTTCACCCGACAGAAACATACTACAAACAGTTTTAACGAAAAAAGCACACAGTCAAACTAAATACAGTCTCTGTAAGACAAAGACTACTTAGGTCTAATTATTAATAATCAGTCTCTGTTAGTTACACATAATTAGATCAATCACTCTAAAACAGCAAGCCACAAAAAGGCTTTTTCCCGTCCCGCACTGAAATCCGCCACGACGTCCTTCGCCGACGACCGTTGGTCCTGTTCGCTTGCCCTCTCGATAAGATATATCTTAAGTTGTATCTAAACACGACAGAGAGAAGGAAAAATGAGAGACCATCATTCCCCACACCGCGAACACGGTGACGGCCGCGACGGCTTCGAGAAACGCCCCGGCCGCGAACGCGGCGGTCGCGGCCCACGGGTGTTTGCCCCCGGCGATCTGAAATTGCTGCTGCTGGCGCTCATTGCCGAACAGCCCTGCCATGGCTACGACTTGATCCGCCAGATCGAAGGCATGTTCGACGGCGCCTACAGCCCCAGCCCCGGCGTGATCTACCCGACCCTGACCTTTCTGGAAGAAAGCGAAATGATCCAGGGCGATGCCGAAGGCGGAAAAAAACGCTACAGCGTGACCGACGCCGGTCGTCTGTCTTTAAGTGAGCAAGCGGTTGCACTGGACGGTGTGCGGATGCGCATCGATGTCAGCAAGCGCTCATTGCGCGGCCATGACCGTCCGCCCGAGATCCACGAAGCGGTGCATAACCTGCGTCATGCGTTGCAACTGCACCACGGTCGCTGGAGCGCGGATGAAATCATCCGGGTCGCCGCCCTGCTCAACAACACCGCCAAAGCCATCGTCGACGGCCCCTTGGTTCAACCCGCTCAGGAGAAAGCTGAATGACTGAAGTGATCGAGCACACCATTCACCGCGTCATGCATGAAATCAAACGCCGTCGCCTGCAAGTGTTGCGCGTGGTTGACCTGACCCCGCGCATGCGCCGGATTACCCTGGGTGGGCCAGAGCTGGCAGGTTTCATCAGCCTCGGCACAGACGACCACGTCAAACTGCTGTTCCCGCAGAACGCGGCAGAACAAGCGGCGCTGGAAACCCTGGTGCTCGGTGCCGGCAAGGACAACGGCCCGATGCCGGCGATGCGCGACTACACGCCGCGTCGCTACGACCTCGACACGCTGGAACTGGACATCGATTTCGTGTTGCACGGCGACGGCCCTGCTTCGACCTGGGCGGAACAGGCCAAACCGGGACAGTTCCTGCACATTGGCGGGCCACGGGGATCGATGATCGTGCCGGACATGTTCGACAGCTATTTGCTGATTGGTGACGAGACGGCAATCCCCGCGATTGCGCGACGGCTGGAGGGTTTGGCGGCCAATCGCCAGGCGCTGGTGATCATTGAAGTGGAGAACGGCGCGGAACAGCAAAAGCTCGAAAGCCCGGCGCACGTCAATGTGATCTGGGTGTTGCGCGAAGGTGGCAAGAACAACTTGCTGACCACCGTGAAACAGCTGCAAGTGCCCAGCGGCAATCTATACGCGTGGGTGGCGACCGAGACCAAAGTGTCGCGGCAGATTCGTCGGGTGCTGCTGGACGAGCACGGGCTGAACGAGCAGTTCGTCAAAGCCGTCGGCTACTGGCGCCTGGACGACAGCGACGAGGAATAAACACAGACCTTGTAGGAGCCGGCTTGCCGGCGATGGGACCCTTGAATCTTGTATCAATCTCGAGGCCGCCATCGCCGGCAAACGGAACGCCGCCCGGCCGCTCCTACAGGTCCGTGTGACTCAGCCGCCACCGATCCAGCGCGATCACCAACAACGCAATAACCACAAACCCCGCCAACAATCCGCCTGCATTCGCAAACACCTGTGGATAACCCAGCTTGTCGACATCTATGAACGGATAGGGATAAACCGCCAGCAGATGCCCGCGCAGCAGCGCGTAAGCGAAGTACAGCAACGGGTAAATCACCCACAGCGCAATATGCCGCAGACGCAGGGTGCCTTTGGGCACACACAACCACCACCAGGCCAGAAACAGCAACGGCATGACGTCGTGCATCAGCTCATCGGCCAGCCATTGCCAGCCTTCGGGATGCCACAGATGGCGCAACAGAATGTTGTAGGCAAGGCCGACCACGGCGATGCTCACGGCAACCCCGCTGCTCACCCACGGCTGCAAAAACCAGCGTCGCGCAGCCGACTCGCGGGACGTCAGCGCGCAGGTCAGCACGGTCGCCACCAGCGTGTTGCTGAGCACGGTGAAGTAGCTGAAAAAACTCACCAGACCGCCCAGCAGACTGGCGCCCAGCGTCCAGCGCGAATAGAAAATCAGGTACAGCTGAATGCTCAATCCCGCCCAGCCGAGGACAGCAGCCACGGCCACAAAACGACGGCGCACGGCAGGTTGCATGATCATGTTCAGAGCGGTCGCTTGGTACGCATCAACTTGACGTACAAGCGTTCGACCTTCTCCCGCGCCCACGGGGTCTTGCGCAGGAAGGTCAGGCTCGACTTGATGCTCGGATCACTCTTGAAGCAGCGGACATCGATGCGCTCGGCCAGCCCCGACCATTCGTAATGTTCAACCAGCGCGTTGAGGATCTGCTCCAGTGTCACGCCATGCAGCGGGTTGTTGTTCTGTTCGGTCATGCCGGGCCTTCGAGCGATAGATGAATTGGAAGCCGCGCACCTTAGCCGAGGGCCGCCTTGGGGGAAAGGCGTCTGTGCGCTATCTGCTAAATGTAGGTCAAAGGTAACGGATCATCTGAACGCAATTCATTGTAGGAGCCGGCTTGCTGGCGATGGCGGTGTGTCAATCAACATTGATATTGCCTGACAGACCGCTATCGCCAGCAAGCCGGCTCCTACAGGTCGCGGTGATCTGTGGACTGTTACCGAATCAACAAAAATTCATCTCGGCAAAAGGCCTTTCTCTATTTGTAACAGAACATTATCCTTACGCCCGAACTTGCTGAAACGCTTCCGCTAGCCGCTTCGCCCCTCACTCCCCAGAAAAAGATCAAGAATTTCTCCTCTATGCCTTATGTTCAATTTTTGCGAGACAGCGCTGTCTGCATGCCTGTTTCCCAGCGAAAAGTCCTCAACCTGATCGGCGGATTCACCGCGCTGGGCCTCGCCACCTGCGCTCAGGCCGCCCCGGCCTTCGATAGCGAATCGCCGTGGATGCTCGGCGACTGGAACGGTACGCGCACCGAACTTTCGGAAAAAGGCTACGACTTCAAAGTCGATTACACCGGTGAAATGGGCAGCAATCTGCACGGCGGCTACGACCATGATCGCACCGCGCGCTACAGCGATCAGTTCGGCCTCGGCACGCATCTCGATCTGCAGAAGATCCTCGGTTGGGACGACGCTGAATTTCAGCTGACCATCACCGAACGTAACGGCAACAACATCAGCAACGACCGGATCAACGATCCGCGGGTCGGCGGTTTCACTTCAGCGCAAGAAGTCTGGGGTCGCGGGCAAACCTGGCGCCTGACGCAGATGTGGTATCAGCAGAAATTCTTCGACCAGAAACTCGACATCAAGGTCGGTCGTTTCGGCGAAGGCGAAGATTTCAACAGTTTCCCCTGCGACTTCCAGAACCTGGCGTTCTGCGGCTCCCAGGTCGGTAATTGGGTCGGGGGCATCTGGTACAACTGGCCGGTCAGCCAGTGGGCGATGCGGGTCAAGTATCACCTGACACCAGAGCTGTACGCGCAGGTCGGCGCGTATGAGCAGAACCCGTCGAACCTTGATCGCGGCAATGGTTTCAAGCTCAGCGGCAGCGGCACCCAAGGCGCAATTTTGCCGGTGGAGCTGGTGTGGACGCCGAAGCTCAACGGCCTGCCGGGCGAATACCGCGCCGGTTACTACTACAGCAACGCCAACGCTACCGATGCCTACAAGGACAGCAATGGCCAGCCCGCCGCCCTGAGTGGCGAGGCCTACCGCAGCGCGTCGAGCAAACACGGCGTCTGGCTGGGTGTGCAGCAGCAGATCACCAGCCGCGCCAGCGACTATTCCCGTGGCCTGAGCGTGTTCGCCAACGGCACGATGCACGACAAAAAGACCAACGCCATCGACAACTATGTCCAGGCGGGCGTCGTCTACAAAGGCTTGTTCGATGCGCGCGCCAAGGACGACATCGGTTTCGCCCTCGCCCGTGTTCACGTCAACCCGGCTTATCGCAAGAACGCCGAGGCGAGCAATCAGGCCCATGCGGTCTCCGACTTCGACGATCCGTCCTTCCTGCCGCCGCAGGACACCGAATACAGCGCCGAACTCTATTACGGGGTGCACGTCACCAACTGGCTGACCGTGCGCCCGAACCTGCAATACATCCGCCACCCCGGTGGCGTGGACAAGGTCGATGACGCGCTGATTGGCGGGATCAAGATCCAGTCGCAGTTCTAACAAACACCGCAAAACCCTGTAGGAGCCGGCTTGCCGGCGATGGCGGTGTATCAGCCAAACAGATGTCGACTGACACACCGCTATCGCCGGCAAGCCGGCTCCTACAGGGACCGCATCAGCCGAACTTCTTTACATGAACCCTGCCCGCGCCAGATCGTCATCTACAGTGAACTTGCGCGGGACTACTTGAAACGTCACGGAGAACCACACTATGAGCACTGATGGTGCTTTGAGTCGAAGCCGTCTATTGCCGACCCTGCTCGGCATTCTGCTTCTGCTAATGGGCCTGGCCATGCTGGCCGGGGGGATCAAGCTGAGCATGCTCGGCGGCTCGCTGTATTACCTGCTGGCCGGTATCGGCCTGGCGCTGACCGGCGTGTTGCTGATCCTTGCCCGCCGCGCAGCCTTGGGCCTGTACGCGCTGGTGCTGTTCGCCAGCACCGTTTGGGCCTTGTGGGAAGTCGGCCTCGACTGGTGGCAACTGGTGCCGCGTCTGGCAATGTTGTTCGCGCTGGGCATCGTCATGCTGCTGCCGTGGTTCCGTCGTCCGCTGCTGCGCGAAGGCGCTGCACCGAAAGGCACCGGCGCACTGAGCGTGGCCGTGGTGCTCGCGGGCGTGACCGCACTGGCCAGCCAATTCACCAACCCCGGTGAAATCAAAGGCCAACTGGACCGCGACAGCGTACCGGGCATGACCAACACCGCCCCGGCCATGCCCGACGGTGACTGGAACTCCTACGGCCGCAGCGCTCACGGTGACCGTTACTCGCCGCTGGCGCAGATCACCCCGCAGAACGTCAACAAGCTCGTTCCGGCCTGGACCTACCGCACCGGCGACCTGCCGGGGCCGAACGATCCGGGTGAAACCACCGCTGAAAACACTCCGCTGAAAGCCAACGGCATGCTCTATGTGTGTACGCCGCACAGCCAGGTGATCGCACTGGACCCGGACACCGGCAAGGAAATCTGGCGTTTCGATCCGAAGCTCTCCACGCAAAACGCGGCGAACTTCAAGGGTTGGGCGCACATGACCTGCCGTGGCGTGACGTATCACGATGACGCGGCTTACGCCTCCGAGCAGAGCCCGACCGGCAGCGCCAGCGCGCCTGTCGCCAGCGTCTGCCCACGCCGGATCTTCCTGCCGACCGCCGACACCCGACTGATCGCCCTGAACGCCGACACCGGCAAGATGTGCGAAGACTTCGGCGACAAAGGCCAGGTCGACCTGCGCGCCAACATCGGTGGTTTCACCGCCGGCGGTTACTACTCCACCTCGCCTCCAGCGGTCACCAAGGACCTGGTGGTGATTGGCGGCCACGTCACCGACAACGTCTCCACCGACGAGCCGAGCGGCGTGATCCGCGCGTTCGACGTGCACACCGGCAAACTGGTGTGGAACTGGGACAGCGGCAACCCGGACGACACCACGCCGATTGCCGAAGGCAAGGTCTACACCCGCAACTCGCCGAACATGTGGTCCATGTTCGCCGTCGACGAAAAACTCGGCATGCTGTACCTGCCGATGGGCAACCAGACGCCGGACCAGTTCGGTGGCGCTCGCACCCCGGAATCGGAACTGCACGCCGCCGGCCTGACCGCCCTCGACATCGGCACCGGCAAAGTGCGCTGGCACTTCCAGTTCACCCACCATGACCTGTGGGACATGGACGTTGGTGGCCAGCCAACCCTGATGGACCTGAAAACCGCAGACGGCGTGAAGCCGGCGGTACTCGCGTCCACCAAGCAAGGCAGCATCTACGTACTGGACCGCAGCACTGGCCAGGCGATTGTGCCGATCAACGAAGTGCCGGTTCCGCAAGGCGCTGTCGAAGGTGATCACACCTCGCCGACCCAACCGAAATCCGACCTCAACCTCATGCCGCCGCCGCTGCAAGAGCGCGACATGTGGGGCGTGACGCCGTTCGACCAACTGATCTGCCGGATCGACTTCAAGTCCATGCGCTACGACGGCCCGTTCACCCCGCCGTCGCTGCAGGGTTCGATCGTGTATCCAGGCAACTTCGGCGTGTTCGACTGGGGCGGCATCTCGGTTGACCCGGTGCGTCAGATCGCTTTCGTGAACCCGAGCTACATGGCGTTCAAATCGAAATTGATCCCGGCCGCCGAAATCGCAGCCCAAGGCCCGCGCAAAAGCGAAACCGAAGGCGTGCAGCCCAACAAAGGCGCGCCGTACGGCGTAGTCCTCGAAGCATTGCTGTCGCCAATGGGCCTGCCGTGCCAGGCGCCGGCATGGGGTTATGTGGCGGCGATCGACCTGACCACCACCAAAGTCCTGTGGAAACACAAGAACGGCACCGTGCGCGACAGCTCGCCGGTTCCGATCCCGCTGAGCATGGGCGTGCCTAGCCTGGGCGGCACCTTCACCACCGCCGGTGGCGTTGGCTTCCTGAGCGGCACCCTCGACCAGTACCTGCGTGCCTACGACGTGAAAAACGGCAAGCAACTGTGGGAAGGTCGCCTGCCTGCGGGCGCGCAAACCACCCCGATGACCTACACCGGCAAGGACGGCAAGCAATACGTGCTCGTCGTGGCGGGCGGTCATGGATCGCTGGGCACCAAGCAAGGTGACTATGTGATTGCGTACAAACTGTCCGAGTAGGTTTTAGCGACGGTTAAAGCAAAGGCGACTCCCGCGAGGGGGTCGCCTTTTTTGTGGGTGACGCAATCCTTTGTAGGAGCCGGCTTGCCGGCGATTGCGGTTTGATATTCAACATTGATGTTGGCTGACAGGACGCTATCGCTGGCAAGCCAGCTCCTACAGGGTTTGCATGTTGATCTATAAATTTGTGGGCAACAAAAAACCCGCCGTAGCGGGTTTTTCATTACAGCGGCCAGCGGATCAGAAATCCTCCAGCCGCCACACTTCATAAGCCGGTGTCTCGTAGGGATGGCTCTGTTTCAAAGCCGCCACCACCGAACGGATCAACTCATCCGCCACCACCAGCTCAACTTTCCATTCCTCAACCTGTTCGACCTGCCCTGCTTCGCCAATGAACGGCTGACTGCCCTCCATTGGACGAAACTGACCCAGGCCCAACACCTGCCATGCGCAGTGCTCGTAAGCACCGATTCGCCCGCCACCGGCAGCGAACACAGCGCTTTTGACCACTTCGACATGGCTGGTCGGAACAAAGAAGCTGAGCTTGTACACGGCGCTTAGTTCACCCACACGCGAGCGTTACGGAACATGCGCATCCATGGCGCGTCTTCGTTCCAGTCTTCCGAGCGCCACGAGTTCTGCACGGCGCGGAACACACGTTCCGGGTGCGGCATCATGATCGTCACGCGACCGTCGCGGCTGGTCAAACCGGTGATCCCGCGCGGCGAGCCGTTCGGGTTGGCCGGGTACTTCTCGGTGACCTTGCCATGGTTGTCGACGAAACGCATCGCCACGCAACCCGACAGATCGGCTTCCAGCAACGCTTCTTCACTGGAGAACTCGGCATGACCTTCACCGTGTGCGATGGCGATCGGCATGCGCGAACCGGCCATGCCTTGCAGGAAGATCGAGTTCGACTCCTGGACCTGAACCATCGCCACACGGGCTTCGAACTGCTCGGAACGGTTACGCACGAAGTGCGGCCAGAACTCGCTGCCCGGAATCAGCTCGTGCAGGTTGGACATCATCTGGCAACCGTTGCACACGCCAAGGGTGAAGCTGTCGCTACGTTCGAAGAAACCCTGGAACGCATCACGGGCGCGGCTGTTGAACAGCGCAGACTTGGCCCAGCCTTCACCGGCGCCCAGTACGTCGCCGTAGGAGAAGCCGCCGCAAGCGACCATGCCCTTGAAGTCGTTCAGGTCGACACGGCCGGCCAGAATGTCGCTCATGTGCACGTCGATTGCGTTGAAACCGGCGCGGTCAAACGCGGCCGCCATTTCCACCTGACCGTTGACGCCCTGCTCACGCAGCACGGCAACCTGTGGGCGGATGTTTTTCTTGATGTAAGGCGCGGCGACGTCCTGGTTGACGTCGTAGCTCAGCTTGACGCTCAGGCCCGGGTTGTCTTCTTCCAACAGCACGTCGAACTCTTGCTCGGCGCAGTCGGCGTTATCACGCAGACGCTGGATCTGGTAGCTGGTTTCAGCCCACTGACGTTGCAGCAGACGACGCTGACCTTCGAACACGGTTTCGCCGTTGAAGGTGATGCTGATCTCGCCGTTGTTCATCGGCTGACCGATCACCGACACGCACTCACCCAAACCAGCGGCGCTGAACTGCGCGAGGATGTCCGGGGTCGCGTCCTGGCGAACCTGGATCACGGCGCCCAGCTCTTCGTTGAACAGGATCGCGGCGATGTCAGCGGAGGTTTCCGCCAGACCGTCGAGGTTCAGGCTCAGGCCGCAGTGACCGGCGAAGGCCATTTCCACGGCGCTGGTCAGCAGACCACCGTCGGAACGGTCGTGGTAGGCCAGCAGGTGACCGTCGGCGTTCAGGCCCTGGATCACTGCGAAGAAGGCTTTCAGGTCTTCGGCATCATCGACGTCCGGCGCTTGCGAGCCGAGCTTGCCGTGAACCTGGGCCAGGATCGAGGCGCCCATGCGGTTCTGGCCACGGCCCAGATCGATCAGGATCAGGTCGGTGGTGCCCTTGTCCATGCGCAGTTCCGGGGTCAGGGTCTGACGGATGTCAGCCACTGGCGCGAAACCGGTCACGATCAGGGACATTGGCGAGGTGACGGTCTTGTCTTCGCCGTTGTCGCTCCAGCGCGTGGCCATGGACATGGAGTCCTTGCCCACCGGAATGGTGATGCCCAGCTCAGGGCACAGTTCCATGCCGACCGCTTTCACGGTGTCGTACAGACGCGCGTCTTCACCCGGGTGACCGGCAGCGGACATCCAGTTCGCCGACAGCTTGATGTCGGAGATCTTGTTGATGCGCGAAGCGGCGATGTTGGTCAGGGTTTCGCCGATGGCCATGCGGCCCGACGCCGGAGCGTCCAGCAGAGCCAGCGGAGTGCGCTCGCCCATGGCCATGGCTTCACCGGTGTAGACGTCGAAGCTGGTGGCGGTGACGGCAACGTCGGCCACCGGAACCTGCCACGGGCCGACCATCTGGTCACGGGCCACGAGGCCGGTGATGGTGCGGTCGCCGATGGTGATCAGGAAGCTTTTGCTCGCCACGGCCGGGTGATGCAGAACGCGCTCGACGCAGTCTGCAATCTCAAGGGTCGACGGATCGAAATCGTCGCCCAGCTCGTTTTCACGAACGGCCGAACGGTGCATGCGCGGGGCTTTGCCCAGCAGCACTTCCAGTGGCATGTCCACCGGGCTGTTGCCGAAGTGGCTGTCGGTGACGGTCAGTTGCGGCTCGGCAGTGGCTTCGCCGACCACGGCGAACGGGCAACGCTCGCGCTCGCAGATCGCCTGGAAGCGTTCGAAGTCAGCAGGGCCGACGGCCAGAACGTAGCGTTCCTGGGATTCGTTACTCCAGATTTCGTGCGGGGCCATGCCCGGCTCGTCGTTTGGAATGTTGCGCAGTTCGAAGCGGCCACCACGGTTGCCGTCGTTGACCAGTTCCGGGAAGGCGTTGGACAGACCGCCCGCACCCACGTCGTGGATGAAGCTGATCGGGTTCTTGTCACCCAGTTGCCAGCAACGGTCGATGACTTCCTGGCAGCGACGTTCCATCTCAGGGTTTTCGCGCTGAACCGAAGCGAAGTCCAGGTCAGCCGAGCTGGTGCCGGTGGCCATGGAGGAAGCCGCGCCGCCGCCCAGACCGATCAGCATCGCCGGGCCGCCGAGCACGATCAGCTTGGAGCCGACGGTGATCTCGCCTTTCTGTACGTGTTCGGCACGGATGTTACCCATGCCGCCGGCCAACATGATCGGCTTGTGGTAACCGCGAACTTCGTCGCCACGCGGGGTGGTGATCGACTGTTCGAAGGTACGGAAGTAACCGGTCAGGGCCGGACGACCGAATTCGTTGTTGAACGCGGCGCCACCCAGTGGGCCTTCGATCATGATGTCCAGCGCGGTGACGATGCGCTCAGGCTTGCCGTACGGCACTTCCCACGGCTGTTCGAAGCCAGGGATCTGCAGGTTCGACACGGTGAAACCGGTCAGGCCGGCCTTTGGCTTGGCGCCACGACCGGTAGCGCCTTCGTCGCGGATCTCGCCACCGGAACCGGTGGACGCACCCGGGAACGGGGCAATCGCGGTCGGGTGGTTGTGCGTTTCGACTTTCATCAAAATGTGCACCGGCTCCTGTACCGCGCCGTACTGGCGGGTTTCAGGGTCCGGGAAGAAACGGCCGGCGACATTACCGACGATCACCGAAGCGTTGTCCTTATAAGCGGACAGGACGCCTTCGCTGTGCATCTGGTAAGTGTTCTTGATCATGCCGAACAGGCTTTTTTCCTGGCTCTGACCGTCGATGTCCCAACTGGCGTTGAAGATCTTGTGACGGCAGTGCTCGGAGTTCGCCTGGGCGAACATCATCAGTTCGATGTCGTGCGGGTTGCGCTTCAAACCAACGAAGGCGTTGACCAGGTAGTCGATCTCGTCTTCGGCCAGGGCCAGGCCCAGCTCGGTGTTGGCTTTTTCCAGCGCGGCGCGGCCGCCACCCAACACGTCGATCGCGGTCAGCGGCTTCGGTTCGGCGTGGCTGAACAGGCCGGCGGCCTGTTCAAGGTTGGCGAGGACGATCTGGGTCATGCGGTCATGCAGAACATCGGAGATCAGCTGCGCTTCGGCGTCGCTGAACTGGCCGGCGACGTAGAACGCGATACCGCGCTCCAGGCGCTGGATCTTGCTCAGGCCGCAATTGCGAGCGATGTCGCTGGCCTTGCTGGACCACGGCGAGATGGTGCCGAAACGCGGCAACACCAGGAACAGGCGACCGGTCGGTTCTTGAACCGGTACGCTTGGACCGTACTTCAGAAGGCGCGCGAGCACCTGCTGTTCGTCGCCGGTCAGGACGCCGGTAACTTCGGCGAAGTGAGCGAATTCAGCATACAAGCCGCTGACAGCCGAAACCTTCTGGCTCAGTTGCTCAAGGAGTTTGCTGTGGCGAAAGGCAGAAAGGGCAGGAGCGCCGCGCAGGATCAACATCTTCGGGACAGCCTCGGGAAGGGGTGTGCTTTGAGGCCGTGCATTCTAGCCTAAACCGCCCGCGACATCACCCGAAACGGTACGGGCGGCGTCACCCGGACGTCGGGCCGGGTATCCGGACCTGAAACAGCGGCCGGCCAGGTGTTATTTTTTGTGTCACAAAAAGCCGTTCGAGCCCATTCCTGCGGGCTCCAGAGCGGTTTTTCGCTCCCTAGCAGACAAGGCCTTCGCTGTCGAGATATGGCGCTCGTGGTCCTTTGCGTATACTGCGCAGATGTTTTCCCCAACGGCTTTGCGTCCGCGGTACGCCAAATGGCTGATCGCAACCGGACTCTTCCTGATGCTCAGTGGCTGTGTTGATAAACCCAACACGCTGGAGCGCGTAAAGGAGGATGGCGTGCTGCGGGTGGTTACCCGAAACAGCCCCGCCACCTACTTTCAGGATCGCAACGGTGAAACCGGCTTCGAATACGAGCTGGTGAAGCGCTTCGCCGACGATCTGGGGGTCGAACTCAAGATCGAAACCGCCGACAACCTTGACGACCTGTACAGCCAGGTGGGCAAGCCCAACGGTCCGGTGATCGCTGCGGCCGGCCTGGTCAGCAGCGAAGCGCGCAAACAGCAGGTGCGGTTTTCCCACTCTTATCTGGAAGTCACCCCGCAGATCATCTATCGCAACGGCCAGTCGCGGCCGACCGATGCAAAGGATCTGGTGGGCAAGAAGATCATGGTGCTCAAGGGCAGCACCCACGCCGGGCAACTGGCGGAGTTGAAACAGAAGTTTCCCGGCATTGAATACGAAGAGTCCGACGCGGTTGAAGTCGTCGACCTGCTGCGCATGGTCGATGAAGGCCAGATTGACCTGACCCTGGTCGACTCCAACGAAGTGGCGATGAACCAGGTCTACTTCACCAACATTCGGGTCGCCTTCGACCTCGGTGACGCCAGCGACCAGAGCTGGGCCGTGGCCGCCGGCGACGACAACAGCCTGCTCAACGAGATCAACGCCTACCTCGACAAGGTGAAGAAGAACGGCACGCTGCAACGCCTGAAGGACCGCTATTACGGGCACGTCGACGTACTCGGCTACATGGGCGCCACCACCTTCGCCCAGCATTTGCAGCAACGACTGCCCAAGTACGAGCAACACTTCAAGACCTACGCCAAGAAAGAGAAGGTCGACTGGCGCCTGCTGGCGGCGGTCGGTTATCAGGAATCCCTGTGGCAAGCGGCCGTCACGTCGAAGACCGGCGTGCGTGGCCTGATGATGCTGACCCAGAACACCGCGCAAGCCATGGGCGTGTCCAATCGCCTCGATCCGAAGCAGAGCATCATGGGCGGCGCCAAGTACCTGGCCTACATGAAGGAACAGCTGGATGAGTCGATCCAGGAACCGGACCGTACCTGGTTTGCGCTGGCGGCCTACAACGTCGGCAGCGGTCACCTGGATGACGCGCGCAAACTGGCGGCCAAGGAAGGGCTGAACCCGGACAAGTGGCTGGACGTGAAGAAAATCCTGCCGCGCCTGTCCGAGAAGAAGTGGTACAGCAAAACCCGTTACGGCTACGCCCGCGGCGGCGAGCCGGTGCATTTCGTGGCGAACATCCGTCGCTACTACGACATCCTGACCTGGGTGACGCAGCCTCAGCTGGAAGGCAATCAGGTGGCCGAAGGCAATCTGCATGTGCCGGGGGTCGACAAGACCAAGCCGAGCCAGGAAACCCCGCAGCTTTAGATTTGTGTGATGTTTGAGGACGCTATCGCCGGCAAGCCGGCTCCTACAAGACCGTGTCGTTGCGCAAATTATGTGTACAACACGATCCTGTAGGAGCCGGCTTGCCGGCGATAGCAGCGCCGCGGTCTTAGCCTTTTAGCGCTGCGGCCAGGATCAATGCCTTCATCTCAGCAACAGCCGACTTGAACCCGACAAACAACGCATGCGCCACCAGCGCATGGCCGATGTTCAGTTCGTTGATGCCCTTGATCGCCGCGACCGCTTCGACGTTGTGATAGTGCAAACCGTGACCGGCGTTGACGATCAAACCCTGCGCCAGACCAAATGCCACGCCATCGGCCACACGTTTGAGCTCTTCAGCCACGTCCGTCGGTGTCTCGGCATCGGCATAACGACCGGTGTGCAATTCAATCGCCGGAGCACCGACACGACGGGACGCTTCGATCTGCCGCTCGTCCGCATCGATGAACAGCGACACTTCGCAACCGATCTTCGCCAGGCGATCCACTGCCGCCTTGATCCGCGCTTCCTGCCCCGCTACGTCCAGACCGCCTTCGGTGGTCAGTTCCTGGCGGGTTTCCGGCACCAGGCAAATGTGCGCCGGGCGGATGCGCTCGGCGAACACCATCATTTCTTCGGTGACGCCCATTTCGAAGTTCATGCGGGTTTGCAGCACATCCTTGAGCACCAGCACGTCACGTTCCTGGATGTGCCGACGGTCTTCGCGAAGGTGCACGGTGATGCCGTCAGCGCCCGCCTCTTCCGCGTCCAGTGCGGCCTTGACCGGATCGGGATAGCGAGTGCCCCGGGCCTGGCGCAGGGTGGCAACGTGGTCGATGTTCACGCCAAGAAGAATGCGATTGCTGGTGGTCACGGAAGCGCTCCAGAAGAAGAGAAAGTTCGGCGCACAGCATACACGGGGCAACAAGGTCTGTTGATCCTTGGTGGGAGCGAAGATCAAGCCCCTACGGCTTTCGAAACAACTCTCGGGAAACCAGGGGACGACCGCCCAGGTGAACGGCCAATGCCTGGCGCATCAAACGCTTGGCGGCGGACAACGCGCCGGGGGCCGACCAGTCGGCGTCGGCCATGGCCAGCAGTTCGGTGCCGTTGAACAGACCGGGTTGCAGCAGGTAGACCCGTTCCAGGCCGGCATCCACCTGTAGACGGTACAGACCGTCCGGCGCGACGGGTTCGCCGTGGATGTCGGTGTTCAGCGCGAAGCCGTAACCGAGATCGTCGAGCAAGCGCCATTCGAAGGAACGCAGCAGCGGCTCCAGCGGACGGCCTTCGGCCAGCGCAAGCAAAGTCGCGGCGTAGTGATCGAAGACAGCGGGATGGGGATCTTCTGATGGCAACAGGCGAATCAGTAGCTCATTGAGGTAAAGCCCGCTGAACAGCGCCTCACCGATGAGCCATGTCGACGTACCGGCACTTTCCATGCGCCCGACATTCTTCAGTTCGCCCCGCCCCCGGAACTCGACTTCCAGCGGCACGAACGGCCGCGCCAACGTCCCGGCCTTGCCCCGCGCACTGCGCAACACCGCCCGCAGCCGACCTTGCGGCGTGAGGAAATCCACCAATGCGCTGTTTTCGCGGTAGGCGCGGGAGTGGAGGACGTAGGCGGGTTGGCCGATGGGCTGGGACATGGAGCTCTCAATGACGGATCGCGATTTTACTAACACCCCAAAACCACTGTGGGAGCGAGCCTGCTCGCGATGAGGGACTGACATTCAACAACATTGTTGACTGACAGACCGCTATCGCGAGCAGGCTCGCTCCCACAGTTTTATCACCTGGGCTCAGGTTTACAGGTCGCCGTAACCCAGCGAACGCAATGCGCGCTCATCGTCGGACCAGCCGCCTTTCACTTTCACCCAAAGGTTGAGCATGATCTTGGAGTCGAACAGCAGCTCCATGTCCTTGCGCGCCTCGGTGCCGATGCGCTTGATGCGCTCGCCCTTGTCGCCAATGATGATTTTTTTCTGGCCGTCACGTTCGACGAGGATCAACGCATGAATGTGCAGGGTTTTCCCCTGCTGCTTGAACTCTTCGATTTCCACGGTGATCTGGTATGGCAGCTCGGCGCCCAGCTGACGCATGATTTTCTCACGCACCAGCTCAGCGGCGAGGAAGCGGCTGCTGCGGTCGGTGATCTGGTCTTCCGGGAAGAAGTGATCGTTTTCCGGCAGGTGCTCGGCGATCACTCGTTCCAGCGTGTCGAGGTTATGCCCGTGCTGGGCCGAGATCGGCATGATCTGCGCGTTCGGCAGCTGTTCCTGCAACCAGGTCAGGTGCGGCATCAGCTCGGCTTTGTCTTCGATGCGGTCGGTCTTGTTCAACGCCACGATCAGCGGGCCGGTCACATACTGGACGCGCTCGAGCACCATCTGGTCTTCGTCGGTCCACTTGGTGCGATCCACCACGAAGATCACCACGTCGACGTCTTTCAACGCCGCCGAAGCGGTCTTGTTCATGTAGCGGTTCAAGGCCTTTTCGCCGCCCTTGTGCATGCCCGGGGTGTCGACGTAGATCGCCTGGACGGCGCCTTCGGTCTTGATGCCCAGCATGTTGTGGCGGGTGGTCTGAGGCTTGCGCGAAGTGATCGCCAGCTTCTGGCCGAGGATGTGGTTCAGCAGCGTGGACTTGCCCACGTTGGGACGGCCGACGATGGCAACATAGCCACAGCGTGTTGCGGTTGAATCAGTCATTGCCATTCTCCACACCCAGGGCTATCAGTGCTGCGGCGGCCGCTACCTGTTCGGCAATACGACGACTCACACCCTGACCTCGGCTTTTTTCATTCAGTAAGGTGATTTCGCATTCGACGAAGAACGTCCGGCAATGCGGCTCACCCTGGATATCCACCACTTCGTAACGCGGCAGCTCACAACCACGGGACTGCAGGAATTCCTGCAGGCGGGTTTTTGGATCTTTGTTGGTGTCGACCAGTGTCAGGCCTTCGAACTCGCCGGCCAGCCAGGCCAGCACGCGCTCGCGCGCCACGTCCATGCCGGCGTCCAGGTAGATCGCACCGATCAGCGCTTCCAGGGCATCGGCCAGAATCGACTCGCGACGGAAACCGCCGCTTTTCAACTCGCCGGAACCCAGACGCAAGTAATCGCCCAGATCGAAACCGCGGGCCAGTACAGCCAGAGTCTCACCTTTCACCAGACGTGCGCGCAAACGCGACAACTGGCCTTCGCGGGCCAGCGGGAAGCGATCGAACAGCGCCTCGCCAGCGACGAAGTTGAGGATGGCATCACCGAGGAATTCCAGGCGTTCGTTGTTGCGCCCGGCAAAGCTGCGGTGAGTCAGGGCCAGGACCATCAGTTCCTGATCCTTGAAGGTGTAGCCGAGCTGACGCTCTAGACGGCTTAAGGAGACGCTCACGGTTTACCCACGCTGAGTTCGTGGCTGGATTCCACCGCCATCGCCGTGGTGCGGCGCAGGCTTGGGACAATTAACGCTGTGTTCAAAAATTACGTCCTGAATATCAT
This sequence comes from Pseudomonas sp. BF-RE-21, assembly GCF_019947305.1. Taxonomy (NCBI): domain Bacteria; kingdom Pseudomonadati; phylum Pseudomonadota; class Gammaproteobacteria; order Pseudomonadales; family Pseudomonadaceae; genus Pseudomonas; species Pseudomonas sp. BF-RE-21. The sequence continues at coordinate 33,330 of NZ_JAGYGF010000055.1, forward strand.
TGTTTTCATGCGTCTGGCGCCGATTGTGGCAGTTCCAGAAATGCATTCGGCGCTGTGTTCAACAGCGCCGTGTGTGATTACTTGATCAGGCCAACCCGCGAGAAATTCGGCAGGTGACTGAGTTTGGGTTCCGGCCAGCTCATCCAGACTGCGAAGGCCTTGCCGACGATATTCTTGTCGGGAACCATGCCCAGCAGATCCTTGGGAATAGTCGGATCATCCCAGTAACGACTGTCGTTCGAGTTGTCGCGGTTGTCGCCCATCATGAAGTAGTGCCCGGCAGGCACGGTCCACGTATGGTCAGGCGATGCGCGATAACGGCTCATTTCCTTGCGGATAAGGTGCTCGGCGGCACCGAGTTTTTCCTTGTAGAGCTCGGCACTGCCCAGCGTGCCCGGCTCGGAGCCGACCAGTTGCTCGGCAATCGACTCGCCGTTGACGAACAGGCGCTTGTCGGCGGTGTAGCGAACCTGGTCACCCGGCAGGCCGACCACACGCTTGATGTAGTTGACGTTCGGATCACTCGGGTAACGGAACACCATCACATCGCCGCGCTGCGGGTCACCGACATCGATGACTTTCTTGTCGATCACCGGCAGGCGTATCCCGTAGGAAAACTTGCTCACCAGAATGAAGTCGCCGACATCCAGCGTCGGTTTCATCGAGCCGGAAGGAATCTGGAACGGCTCCACCAGGAACGAACGCAGGACCAGCACGATGAACAACACCGGGAAGAACGACTTGCCGTATTCGACCAGCAGCGGCTCTTTGTTCAGCTTCTCGACCACCACCACATCCGGCTGGCTGACGCTGCCCTGATAGGAGGCGATGGCGGCACGCCGACGCGGCGCCAGGAAAACCAGATCAAGCAACGCCAACAGGCCGCAGACGAACACGGCGATGACCAGCAACAGCGGGAAATTTAGTGACATAGGACCTAACTATCCAACCTGAGCACTGCAAGGAAGGCTTCTTGTGGAATTTCCACGTTGCCGACTTGCTTCATGCGTTTCTTACCGGCCTTTTGCTTTTCCAGCAGCTTTTTCTTACGGCTGACGTCACCACCGTAGCATTTGGCCAATACGTTCTTTCTGAGTGCCTTGACGGTTGTCCGCGCCACAATCTGACCGCCAATGGCGGCCTGGATTGCCACGTCGAACATCTGCCGTGGAATCAGTTCTTTCATCTTCTCGGTCAACTGGCGACCTTTGTAGTTCGCATTGTCACGGTGCACGATCAGCGCCAGGGCGTCGACTTTGTCACCGTTGATCAACACATCCAGTTTCACCAGATTAGCCGATTGATAACGATCGAAATGGTAATCCAGCGAAGCATAGCCACGGCTGGTGGATTTCAGACGATCGAAGAAGTCCAGGACCACTTCGTTCATCGGCAAATCGTAGGTCACCTGAACCTGAGTACCGAGGAACAGCATGTCGTGCTGCACGCCACGCTTCTCGATGCACAGGGTAATAACGTTGCCCAGGTGTTCTTGCGGCACAAGAATGTTGGCCCGCACGATCGGCTCGCGCATGTCTTCGATCGTGGACAGGTCCGGCAGCTTCGACGGGTTATCGACGTAGATCGTTTCACCGGTTTTCAGCAACAGCTCGAAAATTACCGTCGGCGCCGTGGTGATCAGGTCCAGGTCGTACTCGCGCTCCAGGCGCTCCTGGATGATTTCCATGTGCAGCATGCCGAGGAACCCGCAACGGAAGCCGAAGCCCAGGGCGTCGGAGCTTTCCGGGGTGTACTGCAGCGACGAGTCGTTGAGCGTGAGCTTTTGCAGGGCTTCACGGAAATCTTCGAAGTCGTCGGAGCTGACCGGGAACAGACCGGCGTACACCTGCGGTTGAATGCGTTTGAAACCTGGCAGCACGTCAACGTCGGGGGTGGAGCTCAAGGTCAGGGTGTCGCCCACTGGCGCACCGTGAATGTCCTTGATGCTCGCGATAATGAAGCCCACTTCACCGGCCTTCAGGTCGGCGGTAGGGGTGTGTTTCGGGTTGAATACACCGACGCTGTCCACCAGGTGGATCTTCCCGGTGGACTTGACCAGAATCTTGTCGCCCTTCTTCACGCGACCGTGGCGCACGCGCACCAGGGACACAACGCCCAGGTAGTTGTCGAACCAGGAGTCGATGATCAACGCTTGCAGCGGATCGTCGTAGTTGCCGGTCGGCGCCGGAATGGTGGTGACCAGGCGCTCCAGCACTTCATCGACGCCCAGACCGGTCTTGGCACTGCAAGTGACCGCGTCGGTGGCATCGATGCCGATGATTTTTTCGATTTCTTCTTTGACGCGGTCCGGATCGGCCTGTGGCAGGTCGATCTTGTTCAGGACCGGCATGACTTCCAGGCCCTGCTCGATCGCCGTGTAGCAGTTGGCAACCGACTGCGCTTCAACGCCCTGACCGGCATCGACCACCAGCAAGGCACCTTCACAGGCCGCCAGCGACCGGCTGACTTCGTAGGTGAAGTCAACGTGGCCCGGGGTGTCAATGAAGTTCAGCTGGTACTTGATGCCATCGCGAGCGGTGTAATAGAGGGTGACGCTATGGGCCTTGATGGTGATCCCGCGTTCACGTTCCAGGTCCATGGAGTCCAGCACCTGGGCTTCCATTTCGCGCTCGGCAAGGCCGCCGCACATCTGGATGAAGCGATCGGCCAGCGTCGACTTGCCATGGTCAATGTGGGCGATGATGGAGAAATTGCGGATATGACTCAAATCACTCACGGATCAACACTCAAAAAGGCTGCAGGCATGGCCCGCCGAAAAATAGCCGGGAATTGTACCTGATCCACGGCGCAAGCGTCACGTTCGCAGGTCAGACGGCACCTACAAAAAACGCCCCGGTCTTGCGACAGGGGCGTTTTTGAAGGCTTTTGCAGGAGCCGGCTTGCTGGCGATACGGGCGTCGCGGTAGGTCTGGATGACCGCGGTGATGCGCTATCGCCAGCAAGCCGGCTCCTACAGGTTCGCGTGTTTCAACCGGCTCGGCGCAGGAGGTAGACACCTGCCAGGGCACATACACCCGCCGGCACCAGCACCGCAAACAGCGGCGAGAACCCGAACACCAGGCTCGAAGGCCCCAGCAAATCCTGGACGATACGGAAGGTGAAGCCCACCAGCACGCCGGTGAATACCCGCTGACCGAGGGTAACCGAGCGCAGCGGACCGAAGATGAAGGAGATCGCCATCAGTACCAGGGCGGCAGTGACCAGCGGCTGCAACACCTTGACCCAAAATGCCAGCCAGTAACGGCCATTGTTCAACCCCTGATCCGCCAGGTAGTGGATGTAACTCCACAGGCCGGTGATCGACAGCGAATCCGGCGACATCACCACGGTGCTCAGCAGTTGCGGGCTCAGCGCCACGTTCCAGCGCTCGACCGGGGCCGTGACCACTTCGGTGCTCTTGTCATGGAACAGCGTGGTCGTGACATCGCTCAACTGCCAGTGATCCTGGTCGAATTTCGCGCGTTTGGCGAAGCTCGAGGACAGCATGTGCCGCTGATCGTCGAAGCGATAGCGGGTCACGCCGTACAGCACGCCGTTGGGTTGTACCGAGTTGACGTGGATGAACTCCTCGCCCTGACGGTGCCACAGGCCATGCTTGGCGCTTTGCGCATCACCACTGCCTTGAGCCAGCGAGCGGTTGGCCTGCGCGGTGCTTTCGGTCGCCGGCGCGATGTACTCGCCAATCAACACGCCCACCACCATCAGGATCAGCATCGGCTTCATGACGGCCCAGACGATCCGGCCGATCGACACGCCCGCCGCGCGCATGATGGTCAGCTCGCTGTGGCTGGCCAGACTGCCGAGGCCGATCAGGCAGCCGATCAGTGCTGCCATCGGCAACATGTCGTAAAGACGGCGCGGCGCGGTCAGCAGGACGTAACTCAAGACATCGACCAGGGTGTAGGTATCGCTGACTTCACCCATCTCGTCGATGAAAGCGAACAGCGTGGCCAGACCGAGAATAATCCCCAGTACCGCCAGGATCGCGATAAAGACGCTGCTACCGATGTAGCGATCGAGCTTAACCACGGGCCACCTCCAGCGCGCTGCGGCGACTCGCCCGCTTCAACTGCCAGGGTTCCCAATAGAGCAAGCCAAGGCCGATGGCCAGGAAGATTGCGTGAACCCACCACAAGCCCAGCGCGGGCGGGATCTTGCCCTTTTCGAGGGCGCCGCGAGCGGCAATCAGGATGCTCAGGTAAGCCATATAAAGAAGAATCGCCGGCAGCAGCTTGAGGAAACGGCCCTGGCGCGGATTGACCCGCGACAGCGGCACCGCCATCAGGGTCACGATGAAGACCAGCAAGGGCAAGGACAGGCGCCATTGCAGCTCGGTGCGCGAACGCAGGTCATCACTGCCGAGCAACGAACTGGTGGGCATTGCATCACGGTCGGTGACTTCGTCGCTGACGTCCGGCTTAGGCAGCAATACGCCGTACTCTTCGTACTTGATCGCACGATAGTCGGCCTGCCCCGGATTACCGTCATAACGATAACCGTTGTCGAGAATCAGGTAGCGGTTACCGTCGGGGCGGATTTCCTGACGGCCCTTCTCGGCCACCAGCACGGAAATCCCGCGATCCTTCTTGTCCGACGAGACGTTCTTTTGCGAAATGAACACGCCGCCGAGGTGGATGCGGTCATCCGACAGGGTTTCGGTGTAGGTCACCCGGGTGCCGTCACGCAGGGCCTGGAAGCGGCCCGGCTCGAGGGTATCGAACTCGGTCAGCGCGTCCTGCTTGTTCAGCAGCAACTGAAACTGATTGGCCCCTTGTGGCGCCAGGCTCAGGCTCAACCATGCCACCACCAGTGCCACCAGGGTGGCCGGAAACAGGGTCATGGTGAACAGGCGCTGCTGGCTCATGCCCGTGGCGGAGAGCACGGTCATTTCACTTTCAAGGTACAGGCGACCGTAGGCCAGCAGGATCCCGAGGAACAGGCCCAGCGGCAGGATCAGTTGCAGAAAGCCTGGCAGGCGAAAGCCCATGATCAGGAACAGCGAGCCCGGATCCAGAAGGCCAGCCGCCGCCTGGGCGAGGTATTTGATGAAGCGTCCGCTCATGATGATGACCAGCAGCACGGCACTGACGGCGCTCAAGGTCAACAGGACTTCGCGGGATAGGTAACGGAAGACGATCAAACCAGACACTCCAGGGTTGTCAGGCTAAGGCGGCCAAACAAGCAAACGTATCAGGCAGCCCGCAAGACAGAGCCGCCGAAAAAAGTTGGCGCATTATCCTGTGATTGGACGCGCCTGTCACTGCGCATGGTTACGCAGGCGGCCAAAGCGCAGAAGATCGTACAACCGAGGGTTGTCAGGCGCCGGTAGCGAGGTTCAAACTGCGGCCTTTGTCGCAAGCCGTGACTTGCGTCTTTCACTCTATAAATAAGCAGGCTCGAACGTCTGTCGTCGAGCACTTGCGTGTTGACCCATCATTCAGGGACCCGGACATGGAACTGGTTGTAAAAAGCGTTAACCCAGAAACGTTGAAAACCTCCACCCTGGTAGTCGCCGTCGGCGAAGGCCGCAAGCTCGGCGCCGTTGCCAAACAACTCGACGAACTGAGCGGCGGCGCCATCAGCGCAGTGCTCAAGCGTGGCGACCTGGCCGGCAAGGTTGGCCAGAGCCTGTTGCTGCACAGCCTGCCGAACCTGAAAGCCGAGCGCGTGTTGCTGGTCGGCGTGGGCAAGGACGAAGAACTGGGTGACCGCCCGTTCCGTAAAATCATCGCCGGCGTCCTCAACACCCTGAAAGGCCTGGGCGGCAGCGATGCTGTGCTGGCGCTGGACGAAGTGATCGTCAAGGGGCGCGACAGCTACGGCAAGACGCGTCTGCTGGCCGAAACCCTGGTGGACGGCGAATACACCTTCGATCAGTTCAAGAGCCAGAAAGCCGAACCTCGCGCCCTGAAGAAAGTCACCCTGGTGACCATCAAGGCGGCCCAGGCTGAAGTCGAGCGCGCCGTGGCCCACGCCACCGCGATCGCCAACGGCATGGCGTTCACCCGCAACCTGGGCAACCTGCCGCCGAACATCTGCCACCCGACGTTCCTCGGCGAGCAAGCGAAAAACCTCGGTAAAGAATTCAAAAGCCTGAAAGTCGAAGTCCTTGATGAGAAGAAAATCAAGGAACTGGGCATGGGCTCGTTCTACGCCGTCGGCCAGGGCAGCGCCCAGCCGCCGCGCCTGATCGTCATGCAATACAACGGCGGCAAGAAATCCGAGAAGCCGTACGCCCTGGTCGGCAAAGGCATCACCTTCGACACCGGCGGCATCAGCCTGAAGCCGGGCGCCGGCATGGATGAAATGAAGTACGACATGGGCGGCGCCGCCAGCGTCTTCGGCACCCTGCGCGCCGTGCTCGAACTGAAGCTGCCGATCAATCTGGTGTGCATCCTCGCCTGCGCCGAGAACATGCCGAGCGGCAACGCTTCGCGTCCGGGCGACATCGTCACCACCATGAGCGGCCAGACCGTGGAAATCCTCAACACCGACGCCGAAGGCCGTCTGGTGCTGTGCGACGCCCTGACCTACTCCGAGCGCTTCAAGCCGCAAGCCGTGATCGACATCGCAACCCTGACCGGCGCTTGCGTCGTTGCATTGGGTGCGCACACCTCCGGCCTGCTGGGCAACAACGACGAACTGATCGGCCAACTGCTGAGCGCCGGCCAATCGGCTGACGACCGCGCCTGGCAACTGCCGTTGTTCGACGAGTATCAAGAGCAGCTGGACAGCCCGTTCGCCGACATCGCCAACATTGGCGGCCCGAAAGCCGGCACCATCACCGCTGCCTGCTTCCTGTCGCGCTTCACCAAGAACCTGAACTGGGCGCACCTGGACATCGCCGGCACCGCCTGGACCAGCGGCGGCAAGGACAAGGGCGCCACTGGCCGTCCGGTTCCATTGCTGACCCAGTACCTGCTGGACCGCGCCAAAGCCTGAAACCGATGACCTCGGGCGGCGTTGCTTTCGGGCGACGCCGCCTGGGGCTCAGGAACCGCAATGACCAAAGTCGACTTCTATATCCTGCCCAGCGCCGACCCTTCGGCACGGCTGGATTTCGCCTGCAAGCTCACCGATAAAGCCTGGCGCATGGGCCATCGCATCTACCTGCATTGCAGCGATGCCGCCCAGCGTGACGATCTCGATGCGCGCCTGTGGGCCTTCAAGGGCGAAAGCTTCGTGCCCCACGGCCCCGCCGAAAGCGAGCCGGACGGTTTGATTGTGCTGGGTCTTGGCGATGACTGCGGTCAACATCAGGATTTGCTGGTCAATCTCGACCTGAAAGTCCCGGCCTTTGCCAACAAATTCGCCCGGGTGGCGGAAGTGGTGGTGGAGGATCCGGCGATACGCACGGCTGCGCGGGAGAGTTTCCGTTTCTACCGCGAACAGGGCTATCCTCTGCAAGATCACCGTTTACAGCGACTCTGAGCATTCCGATGGACACTCCAAAACCGCTGCAAAAGTCCGCGCACCTGCTGGACGACCTTGAGTCGATCCGCCAATTGCTCGGCGATGACAACCTGCAACCACCGCTGCTGACCGACACGGTCGACGATGGAGAGCAGGAACAGATTCCGATGTTGTTCGACACGGTCAGCGCCAGTCAGCCCACCGTCGCACCGACGCCAGTCGCCGCTGCCGCGCAACCGGCACCCGCTGCAACCAAAGGTCCAGACGACCTGCTGCACCTGGACAGCGAACTGCGCGCCGCCGCGCAACTGATCATGCAAGACGTGATCGACGACTTCGCCCCGCACATCGAAACCGAAATCAAACGCCGCCTCAGCGCGCGTCTTGAGCGGTTGCTAAGCCAGTACAACGACTGAACCCGACACAAATCCCCTGTGGGAGCGGGCTTGCTCGCGAAGGCGTCGTATCAGTCAGCACAAATGTTGAATGTCAGACCGCTTTCGCGAGCAAGCCCGCTCCCACATTGGTTTCGTGCCGTTTTTGATACTGCGCCCTGTCCGCCCCCGCTCGCCCTGCGCCCCATGCCCCGCTATACTCGTCGGCTTTTCCTGAATTAATGCCAATAGGGTCCCGCCGCGCATGGATAAGACCTACCAGCCGCACGCCATTGAAACTTCCTGGTACAACACCTGGGAGTCTGAGAATTACTTCGCCCCGCAAGGCGCGGGCGAGTCCTACACCATCATGATCCCGCCGCCGAACGTCACCGGCAGCCTGCACATGGGTCACGGCTTCAACAACGCGATCATGGACGCCCTGATCCGTTTCCGCCGCATGCAGGGTCGCAACACCCTGTGGCAGCCGGGCACCGACCACGCCGGTATCGCCACGCAAATGCTGGTGGAACGCCAACTCGAAGCCCAGGGCCAGAATCGCCACGACCTGGGCCGTGAAAAATTCCTCGAGAAAGTCTGGGAATGGAAGGATCAGTCCGGCGGCAACATCAGCCGTCAGATCCGCCGTCTCGGCTCGTCGGTGGACTGGGGCCGCGAGCGCTTCACCATGGACGACGGTCTCTCGGAAGCGGTGAAAGAAGCGTTCGTGCGCCTGCACGAAGACGGCCTGATCTATCGCGGCAAGCGTCTGGTCAACTGGGACACCAAGTTGCACACGGCGATTTCCGACCTCGAAGTGGAAAACCACGACGAGAAAGGTTTCCTGTGGAACCTGAAATACCCGCTGGCCGACGGCGCCAAGACCGCTGAAGGCAATGATTACCTGATCGTCGCGACCACTCGCCCGGAAACCATGCTCGGCGACGCCGCCGTCGCGGTTAACCCGAACGATGAACGCTACAAAGCCCTGATCGGCAAATTTGTCGAGCTGCCGCTGGTCGGCCGCCGCATCCCGATCATCGCCGACGATTACTGCGACCCTGAATTCGGCACCGGTTGCGTGAAAATCACCCCGGCCCACGATTTCAACGACTACGAAGTCGGCAAGCGCCACAACCTGCCGCTGCTGAACATCTTCGACAAGAACGCCGCCGTACTGCCGGCCTGCCAGGTGTTCAACCTCGACGGCACGCTGAACGAAAGCATCGACGGCAAGATCCCGGCTGAATACGTCGGCCTCGACCGCTTTGAAGCGCGCAAACAAATCGTTGCTGCGTTCGACGCTGCCGACCTGTTGGTCAGCGTCAACGATCACGCGCTGAAAGTGCCGAAAGGCGACCGTTCCGGCACCATCATCGAGCCGTGGCTGACCGACCAGTGGTACGTGTCCACCAAGCCTTTGGCTGAACCGGCGATCGCCGCTGTTGAAGACGGCCGTATCCAGTTCGTGCCCAAGCAGTACGAAAACATGTACTTCTCGTGGATGCGCGACATCCAGGATTGGTGCATCAGCCGTCAACTGTGGTGGGGCCACCGGATTCCGGCCTGGTACGACGAGTCGGGCAAAGTCTACGTCGGTCGCGACGAAGCCGAAGTGCGTGCCAAGCACAACCTCGGTCCGGACGTTGCGCTGCAACAGGACAACGACGTACTCGACACCTGGTTCAGTTCGGGCCTGTGGACATTCTCGACGCTCGGCTGGCCTGAGCAGACCGAATTCCTGAAGAAATTCCACTCCACCGACGTGTTGGTGACTGGCTTCGACATCATTTTCTTCTGGGTTGCCCGGATGATCATGCTCACCATGCACCTGGTGAAAAACGAAGACGGCACGCCGCAGGTTCCGTTCAAGACCGTTTACGTTCACGGTCTGGTGCGAGACGGCCAGGGCCAGAAAATGTCCAAGTCCAAGGGCAACGTCCTGGACCCGCTGGACATCATCGACGGTATCGAGCTGGAAGACCTGGTGCAGAAACGCACCTCCGGCATGATGCAGCCGAAACTGGCGAAGAAGATCGAGAAGCAGACCCGCGATGAGTTCGCCGACGGCATCGCCAGCTACGGCACCGACGCCCTGCGCTTCACCTTCTGCTCGCTGGCGTCCACCGGTCGCGACATCAAGTTCGACATGGGCCGCGTCGAAGGCTATCGCAACTTCTGCAACAAGATCTGGAACGCCGCGCGCTACGTGCTGGACAAGGGCGAAGACTGCGGCCAGAACGGCGAAGCCTACGAACTGTCGCTGGCGGATCGCTGGATCATCTCGCAGCTGCAACGCACCGAAGCCGAAGTGACCCGTCAACTCGACCAGTTCCGCTTCGACCTCGCGGCACAAGCCTTGTATGAGTTCATCTGGAACCAGTATTGCGACTGGTACCTGGAACTGTCCAAGCCTGTGCTGTGGGACGAAAACGCACCGGTCGAGCGCCAGCGCGGCACCCGTCGCACGCTGGTGCGCGTACTGGAAGTCGCGTTGCGCCTGGCGCACCCGTTCATGCCGTTCATCACCGAAGAAATCTGGCAGCGCATCGCGCCGCTGGCCGGTATCGAAGGCAAGACGATCATGCTGCAACCTTGGCCAGTGGCCAATGAAGAGCGCATCGATCCGGCGGCCGAGAACGACATCGAGTGGCTCAAGGAACTGATGCTCGGCACGCGCAATATCCGTGGCGAGATGAACATCGGCCCGGGCAAGCCGCTGAACATTTTCCTGAAAAACGTCAGCGCCGAAGATCAGCGTCGTCTCACCGAGAACGAAGCCCTGTTGAAGAAACTGGCGCGTCTCGAATCGATCACCGTGTTGGCTGCCGGCGAAGAAGCACCGCTGTCCGCCACCGCGCTGGTGGGTGAGATGGAAGTGCTGGTGCCGATGGCCGGCCTGATCGACAAGGACGCCGAGCTGGCGCGTCTGGACAAGGAAATCCTGCGTCTGCAGGGCGAAGTCCAGCGCGTGGGCGGCAAGCTGTCCAACGCAGGTTTCGTCGACAAGGCTCCGGCCGAAGTCATCGAGAAGGAACGCGCCAAGCTGGCTGAAGCCGAACAGGCTTTGGGCAAACTGGCCGAGCAGCATGCGCGGATTGCCAGCCTGTAACGGCAGATCGCAATGAAAAAGGGAGGCCCAAGTGGCCTCCCTTTTTCATTCCCCCGCAGTCCTGTAGGAGCCGGCTTGCTGGCGATCCAGGCGGCGCGGTGCATCTGATCCACCG
>NZ_JAGYGF010000056.1:0-43804 GCF_019947305.1 Pseudomonas sp. BF-RE-21
GTGTGTCAGTCAACATCACTGTGTCTGACACACCATCGCCAGCAAGCCGGCTCCTACAGGGTTTTGTGCTGGGGCAAAAAAAGGGGCAGACCCGCTAAGGTCTGCCCCATTTTTTTGTTGCGCTGACGAGCTTAGTCCGTCTCGATCCGCGAATGTTTGCGGGTGTCTTTCATGGTGATGTACACCAGCAACGACACGGCAATACACGCGGTGACATACCAGTAGTAACCGGTTTCCATGCCAATGCTCTTGAACCACAGCGCGATGTATTCAGCGGTGCCGCCGAAGATCGACACGGTCAGGGCGTACGGCAGGCCAACGCCCAGGGCGCGGATTTCGGTCGGGAACAGCTCGGCTTTCACCACGGCGTTGATCGAGGTGTAGCCGCTGACGATGATCAGCGCCGCCATGATCAGGAAGAACGCGCCCCACCACGACTGGATGGTGTGCAGGGTGGTGAGGATCGGCACGGTAAACAGCGTGCCGAGGATGCCGAAGGCGATCAGGATCGGCCGACGACCGACCTTGTCCGAGAGCCCGCCGATGATCGGTTGCAGGCACATGAACAGGAACAGCGTGGCAGCGGAAATGGTGGTGGAGTCGGAGATGCTCATGCCGACGGTGTTCACCAGGTATTTCTGCATGTACGTGGTGTAGGTGTAGAACGCCAGGGTGCCGCCCATGGTCAGGCCGACCACGGTCATCAGTTCCTTGGGATGGCGCATCAGCGTGCGCATGGCGCTTTCTTTTTTCTCTTTCTCGACCTTGGTGAACGACTCGGTCTCTTCCATGCCACGGCGCAGGTAAAGCGCGACCACGGCACACAGCGCGCCGATGGCGAACGGAATACGCCAGCCCCACGCGTACAGCTCTTCGGTGGTCAGCACTTGTTGCAACACGATCAGCACCGCCAGTGCGATGAGCTGGCCGGAGATCAGGGTCACGTACTGGAAGCTGGAGTAGAAGCCGCGACGTTCCTTGGTCGCCATCTCGCTGAGGTAGGTGGCCGAGGTGCCGTATTCGCCACCGACCGACAGGCCTTGCAGCAGACGGGCGAACACCAGCAGGATCGGCGCGCCGATGCCGATGGTTTCATAACCGGGGCTCAGGGCAATCAGCAGCGAGCCGAAGCACATCAGGTACACCGAGGCCATCAACGCGCGTTTGCGCCCGGCCTTGTCGGCGTAGAGGCCCATCAGCCAGCCACCGATCGGGCGCATCAGGAAGCCCACGGCGAAGATCGCGGCGGTATTCAGCAGTTGTGCGGTGGTGTCGCCTTTGGGGAAAAACGCTTTGGCGAAGTACAGGGAGAAGGCGGCGTAGACGTACCAGTCGTACCACTCGACCATGTTGCCGACCGAACCGCTGAAGATCGATTTGATACGACTGGCGGTGGTTCTTTCTTTGACCGGCACGGCAGCCGACCCAAGGGGCAGGGCGTTGGAGTTATCCATTGAAGGATCCTTCGTTTAATTGTTTTTGTGGAGCGCGTTTAAACGCAGCCTGCGAGGGCTATAGCAGGAGGTGTGCCAACGGGGGGAGGGCCGGTTTAGAGGGGGGTTGAGGTTTGAGTGAGCGGAAATCCGCTTATGGTTGGCGGAGTAACGAGCGAAAATCCGCGCATCTTCGTGATCCTGTAGGAGCGAGGCTTGCCCGCGAAGAACGATAATGCGGTGTTTCAGGTAGACCGCGCTGACTTCTTCGCGGGCAAGCCTCGCTCCTACAGGGTTTGTGTTGGCCGTTAGAGGAACATCTCGCGGGTCAGGCCATGCCGCTGCATCTTTTCATTGAAGGTGCGGCGCGGCAGTTGCAGCTCTTCCAGCACCGCTTTCACATCGCCCTTGTGCCGCGTCAACGCCGCGCGCAGGCAATGCGCTTCGAACGCTTCCTGCTGCGCTGCCAGCGACTGCCCCGGATCGATACCCGCAGGCGTGGGCTCTTCCAGCCCCAGCACTTGCCGTTCGGCCACGTTCGCCAGTTCGCGCACATTGCCCGGCCAGTCGTGACTCAACAGATGGCTCAACTGCGGGCCGCTCAGCGGCGCAAACGTGCGGCCCAGCCGCTCGGCAGCCCTGTGCGCAAACGACTCGAACAACAATGGAATGTCTTCGCGTCGATCACGCAACGGCGGTAAGCGCAACTCGGCAACGTTCAGCCGATAGGCCAGATCCTCGCGAAAACGCCCGGCCCGCGCCTCGTCCAGCAAATCCGGTTTGGTCGCAGCGATGATGCGCAAATCCACGCGAATGCTCTGATTGGAACCCAAGCGCTCCAGCTTCTGCTCCTGCAACACCCGCAGCAATTTCACCTGCTGGGCCAGCGGCATGCTTTCGATTTCATCGAGAAACAGCGTGCCGCCATCGGCGTATTCGAGCTTGCCGATGCGCTTGCCCTGAGCGCCGGTGAACGCGCCGCTCTCGTGCCCGAACAGCTCGGCCTCGAACAATTGCTCGGGAATCGCCGCACAGTTCAGCGCGACAAACGGCTTGTCGGCACGCGGGCCGAAGTCGTGCAGGCAACGGGCGACCAGCTCCTTGCCGCTGCCGGTTTCACCGCGAATCAACACGTTGACCGGCAACGCCGCCAGATCCAGCACTTGCCGACGCAATGTCTGCAAGCCACGGGACACGCCGAGCAAGGTCGCGTCGAGTTTGGCGCGGTTATCCGCCTGTTCGTGCAACGCGCGGTTTTCCAGCACCAGTCGGCGCTTGTCCAGCGCACGGCGCAGGCTGCCGAGCAGGGTTTCCGGGCTGAAGGGTTTTTCGAGAAAATCGTAGGCGCCATCGCGCATCGCATCGACCGCCATTGGCACATCGCCGTGGCCGGTCAGCAGAATCACCGGCAAATCGGCATCGCGGCGCTGCACTTCGGCGAGCAGTTCCAGCCCGGTCATGCCGGGCATGCGCACGTCGCTGAGGATCACCCCGGGGAAATGCTTGGGCAGCAGAGCCAGGCATTCATCGGCGCGGCTGAACAACTGCACCTCGAAACCCGACAGGCTCAGCCATTGCTCGACGGCACTGCGGATGCTGCTTTCGTCGTCGACCACCATCACAGAATTCAGCATGCGCCAGGCGCCTCCGGATCGATGGGCAGGGTGAGGGCGAACACCGCGCCGTTGTCGTGATTAGCGGCGCTCAGGCGTCCGCCCGATTCGTGAGCGATGGCAAAGGATACGGCCAGACCGATGCCCAGGCCATCGCCCACCGGTTTGGTGGTGAAAAACGGATCGAAGACCTTCGACAGATTTTCTTCGGCGATGCCGCCACCGTTGTCGATGACGCTCAGACGCCACAGTTGTTCGTCGGCTTCGAGGCGGATTTCCAGGCGTTTGCAGGGTTTGTCCTGCATCGCATCCAGGGCGTTGCGCAGCAGATTGATCAGCACCTGTTCCAGACGAATCGCATCGCCCCGCACCCACGCAGGGCGTGTCAGGTGCAGCACGGTGCTGACCTGTTCATCGCGCAGGCGCGTGTCGAGCAGTTGCAGCGATTGGTCCACCACTGAAGCCAAGTCCAGCCGTTCGCGCAAGCCGCTGGGGCTTTTGCGGGCGAAGGTTTTCAGGTGGCCGGTGAGGGCGGCCATGCGCGTCAGCATTTCATCCACCGGTTTCAGTGCCTTGTAGGCGTCTTCGACCCGGCCGTGATCCAGCAGCAACCGCAGCGTCGCCAATTGCATGCGCTGGGCGGTCAGCGGCTGATTGATTTCATGGGCCAGCGCTGCCGACATCTGGCCGAGGGCGGCAAGTTTGGCCGATTGCACCAGACCGTCCTGCGCCGTGCGCAGGTCGCGGGTGCGTTCTTCCACTAACTGTTCGAGCTCTTCGCGACTGCGCTGACGCATCTTGGCCAGGCGCCAGCGCTGGTTGAGGAACAGCAACAGAAACACCAGCGTCAGCCACAACCCGGCAGCGGCGAGGGCGGCGTTGCGACTGTCTTCGAACGCCACTTGCGGACGACGCAGCAAGTGCAGCGTCCAGCCCTCGGCGGTCAGCGGCAGGGATTCCCACAGGTAATCCGCTTTGCCGTCCGGGCCTTCGACCCGCGCCAGTTCGCTGTTGTCGTCAAAGCGGCGTAATGATTGATAGTCGAGCAGCGTCAGTGGCTGCTTGTCGTATTGGCGGGTGGCCTTGAGTTCGGCGTGGTCGCTTTCACTCAGCGGTTTCAACTGGCGATAGCGCCAGCCCGGCTGATTGGCGATGAAGATGATCCCGCGTGCATCGCTGACCAGCAGCGTGTCGCTGCCCTGACGCCATTCGCGCTCCAGTTCGGGAAATTCGAGCTTCACCACCATGGCGCCGAGAAACTTCCCGCCGTCATCGGTGACGGCGCTGGACAGGAAGTAACCGGGAATCCCGCTGGTCACGCCCACCGCATAAAATCGCCCGGTGCCTTGGGTGCGGGTCTGGCTGAAGTAGGGGCGAAAGCCGTAGTTGTGACCGACGTAACTGCTGTGCAAACGCCAGTTGCTCGCCGCCACGGCGAGGCCGGTGTGATCGAGCAGTTCCAGGGTCGAGGACTCGGCGGCGCCGTTGATCTTTTCCAGTTTGCGGTTCAGCACGTCCTGCTGTTCCGGTGTCACCGGACCGTTTAGCGCCGAACGCAGCTCCGGGTCCAGCGCCAGCACGGCGGGCAGGGCGCGGTAGCGTTCGATCAGGGTGTGCAGGGACGTGGCGTACAGGCCCAGTTGCAGATTGGCGCGGGCGGCGTCTTCCACCAGGGCCTGGCGCTCGGCGTGGCGCATGGCTAGCGTGGCGGCGATGGCGGCACCGGCAACGATGACAAGGGAGTAGAGTGTCAGGCGCACAGCGCGGGCAGTCTGGATCATGCAATGAGTAACACGCAGCCGTATGGGCGGGCACAATAGCATGTGTTTACAGAGGGTTCATTCTATTTACCAAGTGCCCATTCCTCCAGCATCTATATATCGGGAGAGTGGCATTAGTATGTCCGATTGCGTTATAAGCTCTTCGTTAAGGACCGTGGTTCTACCTGCCTCGTATTCAGCGAAGTGGGTGACAATACTGTCGAATAGAGGGTCTCTTTGTCTTAAAATATCCGTCAGAACACCGGCACCCACCATTGATGTCAGAAGGTTTGTCCTGTCTAGTTTTTTGTCGTGAAGCGTCATGAAACCCAAGCCCATTGGGTCTAATTTTTCAACTGATTTAACTGCTTTATTATAACGTATGACCATTTCATCCAGTATTGCGCTTAATGATGCATTGTTTGCGTGGGCGGCGAATGAGCTGTTGTATATGTGAGGAGTTTTGTTCCAGTCACTAGTGCCAGGTAATAATGTAAGCACTTGATCGGGTTCTGCTTCCAGTGGCGTAGATCCTAGTCGGGAATATCTTCCCTTTTTGTTATCGTCGTAATAGATGTCGTCGGAGTCGGAGTAAAGGCCGCCGCGTTCGTTTACTAAATGCATTCTTAATACATCTACTGCAAACGCCAGATTTTTTTCGCCAGAATTCCTGAAATCGTCGTAGAGGGCCGATGCGGGAGTAGTGTAGAACTTGTTAAAGATATCACTGCCTTGCAATGAGTGCACCTCATGCACTTTTAGGTCTTTGAGGGTTTCGTTAAATGAATCCTCAACATAACTGTCCAGGAAAAGATGTACCTTGTAACCGTCGGCTTGTGAAACGATATTGTTAATGTTTTCTGAGCGATCTTTCAGTTTTTCAGGGTTTTCGCCAGCCCATATTAAAATTATCTCTTTGTTGATTGGAGTTTTTTTCCGACCTTGCATATCTCTGTACGCAACGGGGTTGTTGCCTACCATTTTAAAAAAATTAAGCCCATCAACATCTCCCGCAGGATCCGCACTCACCCACCGCCCCAACCACGGCGCAAAATACCGAAACCCATAATAATAAAGTCCACACGCATCCCGTTCCTTGCCCGAATACCGAACGGTCTTGTAATCCGCATCGACCTTCGAACGCGCCGCCCACCACGCCGTACCGCCATAGGGGTAATAACCCTCGTGGCTGATCACACCCGCGTGTTTATCCAGTTCCAGACTGCAAGACCCCAGATGATCGTCAACGCTGTAGCGCAACTGATCGGCCTCGATATCGCCGGGCTTGCCCTTGACCCAATGCAGGCACCGCACGCTGCCACGGGCCAGCGAAACGCAGATGACCTGAAGTTCTTCGTCGTCATCGCTGGTGCGCACTTCCAGCCCCGGAAGGTAATGAACGACACGCCGATGAGCCACGGCATGGGCCTGTTGGCTGCTGAACTTGGCCACCCGCTCACCGGCTGCGTTGTAGCGATACCCTTCAGCGTCATCGGCCTCGGTCGGGCGGCCGACGGTGGTCACGCTTTGCAACTGATTCAACGCGTCCCAGGTCATCGGCTGTGCACCGGGGGCCAGATATTGCTGGTTGCCGTTTGCGTCGAAATTGCGTGGGAAGTCCGGCTCGTCTTCACCCTCGTTCCACGGCAGGGCACGGTTGCTCTGCGGATCGACGCGCAGCTGTTGCCTGAACGGATTTCCATCACTGACATGACGCAGTTCGGTGCGGTTACCACTGGCGTCGTACGCGTAGTATTCGGTGTAGTTGAGCAGCCGCCCGGGGTCGATGGGACTGGGCGTGATCAGTTCCGGCAGACCGGGGATCTGCCCGGCATTGGCAGTCTCACGACCCGTGGCGCAGATCAGTTGGTAAAGACTGTCGTAGGTGTAAGTGTTTTCTGCCGCTACACGCTGGTTGGCGAAAAACGTGACGGGTTGGGTATGGTCCACCAGTCGCAGGATGTTGCCGACCGGGTCGTACTCATAACGCAGGTCCTGCAAGCGAGCACATGCCGAGGTGGTGGCGGTCAAGCGCTTCAACCGGCCGCTCGCCGCCTCGTAGGTCGCGCTGCCGGTGACGTCGTTGCCGGTCACTTGAGTCAGCAGTTGGCCTTCGGCGTTGTAGCTCGCCGCTTTCAACAGCGGTTGCCGGCCTTGAGAGTCGAGGGTCAGGTCAATGCGTTGCAATTGCCCGGCGCGATCAACGCTGAAGTGTTGTCGATGACCACCGGCATCGGTCTGCTCAAGCACTTGCCCCAACGGCCCGTTGCGGCTCGCGGTGATGTACCCCGCGCCGGGTTGCAGCAGGGCGTCGCGTTCCGCTTCGACGACGGGCCAGTGTGGATGGGCTTCAGAGTGATCCGGCAGAAACCGTCGGCGTTGGCGGATGACGCCGCCGTTGAGCGCTTGCTGGTCGAGCCAGACCACACCGGCCCGATCGTCGTGGCGGATCAGTTGTCCGCATTGATTGCGCTCGGCGAATTCACCCGTGTTGTCGGCGTAGGTCAGGCGTTCAACGGTGCGTGAGGTCGAGTCTCGGGTTTGTTCAAGGACTGCCGTCAGCCGTCGCTGTGTGTCGTACTCGTTCTGCCAATGGCTGCCTCGACCATCCCAATGCTCGCGCATGTGCCCGGTCCTGTCCGGCAAGCCCAGGCGCCATCCGGCGTCGCGACTTTCAGTGCACAACGCAGCGCCAGACAGGCTGTAAACCGTGGCCATGTTCGGGCGGGACGCGGGCGCGAGGAAGCGCGGATCCCGTTGCGCCACCAGGCGACCGGCGCCGTCATGCTCCTGAGCCGTCACCAGCGCTTCGGGCCTGAGCTCAGCCGCGTCTCGCCGCCAGTACGCGACCTGACGAACTGGCAGGCCACGGTTGTCGATGACCGCCAGTTGTGGCGTATGCGAATGGATGCTCATGTTCAATGGAGCGTTCTGTTGGTTCGGCGCTTTTCGGGTGGTGGCGGCTCAAACAGATCATTCTCGTCAAACGCCACGGTGCACCAGATCCAGTACCACATTTCCCGGCGCAGCGGTTTCAGCTCCGGTGGATCACCTTGCAGCATTTTTTTCGCCAGCACGGTTTCGGTCGGACGCCCTGCAGCATCGTAGAACTGCTGGTCGTGATAGGCGTGTTTACGCATTGAGTGGTCTTTGATGTTTATCCACCTATCCGCGAAATACGGCCGGTAGATCCGCACTTTTTCACCCTTGTTGTTGTATTCGACCGGCTCGCTGACCCGCCAGCGTCGCGCGGCTAAGGCTTCGTCCGGGGTGCCATCGTCCTTGAGTTTCAAGGCGCCGTCGTCCAACACCACCCAAGCCTTGCCCGGTTCGACCTCCTGCTTGGTTTGCAGTACCCGGCTGAAGCCGTCCTGATGACTGATGGCGATGCGAATCTGTAACTCCGGATCGCCGGGATAACGGTCTGCTTGCAGGATCGCGATGTGAACCGGCTCACGATGGGCGGCGTCGACGTATTGCTGGAGAAGTCGCTCGGAGGGTGTGGGGGTTTCAAGTTCGTGCAGATGCTCGCGAGCGCGATCACAAAGGTGGCCGCTGGGTAGCACAAACCCTTCTGCCAGCGCCCAGGTCAGCCATTCCTCAGCGGGCGGCTCGGTTGTCGGCAGACGGCCCATCCAGCTGAACGCGTCGCTGAACATGGCCATGGCGTAATTGCCGATGGCGACAAAGGGCGATTCGATGGCATGGGCCGGACTGCGGTCGTCGGGGCGCACGTAGTCGCTCAGCGGGTCGAAGCCGACCGCCTCACCCAGTTCGGTGCCATAAAAACTGGTGACCAGCACTTCGCCAAAAGCGTTGTAGCGCGCTTCCTGGGTGTTTTGATTGGGGTCTTTGATCGCTGCGGGCAGAAACGTGCAGTAATCAGTGTCGACGATCTGAGTGATGCAACCGTCCGGCAATTCGATGGCTGTGTGCAGGCACCAGTAAGGGTCGTAGGTGACTTTGGTGATGCCGTGGCTTCGGGTTTGCTGGAAGGATTCGACGTTGTAGAAACCCTCGGAATCATAGTATTTCGGAAACCCTCGGTGAATCGACCACAGGTATTCCTTCGCGTCAGTCGGGTCGGTGGGCTCCGACTGCTCAACCTCAGGCAAGAACCACTTCATGATGTGGTAACCCACCTCGGGTGATTCGAGCTTCTCCTTGAGGTTGAAGGGCATGTTGCCGTCTTTGTCCTTGAGCTTGTCATAAGCGCTCAAGGCCCTGCGATACAGTTCGGCAATCACCACATGGGCCAGCAGCGCATGGACAGTCGCCTTGCCTTGTTCCAGTGTCTGACTGTTGAGAGGATCGGTGTAGAGCTGCATCGACATGCCCGCGAGCACCGACTGCTTCGCCCATTCACCCTCGTCCTTGCTCCACTCCAGAAAGTTCTCGTGGTGGATATCTTTGATACTCAACTGCGCCTTTTCCAGCACCAGCGCATTACTGCGCTCCCGATACGGCAACCCCAGTCGAAAAGGCATACCCGGCTTCCAGGTCGCTTCGTCGTACACGTGAATGAATTCGGCCTTGGACTCGGTCAAATACCAGCACTGCTGCGCCTCATCGTGGGCGTCCTTCCAGTACCGGTTTTTATGCTCGTCATCAAAGGGGGGCGACTCGTCGGTTTTGCGCCGGGCGTAGTAGACGGTCATCGCGTGGAGCACGCTGCCGAACTCGTCCCATTTCAGGCTGAGGCTGTGCTCGCAGCGCGGGTCGTCCGGCAGTTCAGGTTCGTACTGATAGCTGATCGATTCCAGTGCCATGGGTTGCAGCACGGCATAGGGGTAATGCTCGTTTTTTGCCCGCAGCAGGCGTACCTGATAGCGAGCTTCCGTCACCGCATACGGCACAGCCAGGTTATCCCGAGCGAAAATTTCTGTGCGCAGTGGCGAGCCACTGAGCGCACGTGCGATCTGGCGGGCCGTTTCTTCGTCAGGCTCCAGCGGTTCGCCGGCCTTGTCGCGCGCGTGAAAACGTTCCAGCTTGGTGGCTTTCAGCGCAACGGCCTGCGCATCGCTGCTGTAATACCCGTCCCTTGGCAGATCAATGGTCTTGCCCGTGTGAAACCAGGTTTTACTCAGGATCGGCGCGGTGAAGCCCAGGCTTCTGCGTTCCGCCTCGGTCGCTTCGGTATCGGTCTGCAATAACAGGCCAAAACCGCGGAACTCCCGTTCGAAGGGGTCGTAATAACCCTGGCGGTAACTCATGAGCTGGGTCAGTTTATTGCCGGTAATTTCATCGATCTGGGTCTGGCGCTTGACCAGATGCATGGCGAACGGCACACCGGACTCGACGACTTTGTCTTTATCGATCTGATGGTGCTCGTATTCCTCGTCAAGGAACTCCTGTGCCGAACTGCGATAGTCGATGTGGCTGAGCGTGCCCATGTTGTTGTTGCTGCGGTTGACCAGATACGGTTTGGCTTTGACGAAATCGTAGCGCCAGTGCCGGGGCGACATGTGCGGTACGGTCAGGACCACACTGGTGCAGCCCAGTCCCAGCAGGTCGGCAGTCGTGACCTGGCACAACCGGTCGTAGCGCACGCCTTCAGGCCAGGGCAGATCAATCGACTCGGTGGTGAAACCCTTGCCACAGTGGTTCATGAACACCCGCATCCGGTCGGATTCCAGGTAGATCAGGTCAGTTGCCCCCGAACCATCCAGATCCGCCAGCAAGACTTGCGAAGCGTTGAATGACTCGTAAGGAAACGTCGGGGTGCTGAGCACTATTCGTTTACCAAAACGCCCGTGACCGAGGTTGGGCCAGCACTCCAGGCTGTTGTGGCGCAGACGAAACAGGTGCTGTTTGCCGCTGCCCAGTACATCACTGAAACCGACCACTTCGGTTTCGGAATTGCTCGGCAATGGCAGGGCATCGTCGTTGTCGTGCTCTACATTTCGGCCGGCACTGAACCCTTTGTCATCGCCCAGATTGGTGTACAAACGCACACTGTTGCTGCCGATCAGGGCCACGTGAGTGCGACCGTCGCCTACCAGGTCGGCCATCTGCGCCTGAGGATGGAAGTACTCCAGCGGGAAGGCTTTGTAGGGGACAAATCCTGACCACTGGCGGTCAGGGTTCATGGTGAAGCAGCCATTCATGGTCGGCGCGTGTACACCCCATTCGAGCTTGCCGTCACCGTTCAGGTCGGTGAGCGTCTGACGCAGCGATTTACTGCTGTCGGCCAGCGGAGTGTATGGCTGCTCAGTCAGGTCGCCGTAGCGAACTTCATCGCTGGGGTAGTTATCGCGCAACGGTTCGCGGTAGAACCAGGCCTTGTCGTAGCGACATAAAATGCCGGGCATGCCTTTACCGTACAAATCCACCAACTGGTAACGCTGACCGTCATTGAGGCCTGGCATCTGCGGGAACGCTTTCCAGCCGGGTTGATCGGCTTTTTTCAGATCGAAGGGCGCATAGCTGAATTCGAACGGCGGCCGGCTCTCGACTTTGCCTTGTTGATCGTAGGCCTGAAGATGAGCGGCAGTCAGGTGGTTGTATTCCAGCGCACCCTGGCGGTGCTGCAGAAAAAGCCGTTGGACCAGCGTTGGTGAGTCACCCAGTTCGTTGCGGAAATGGTGAAACATCAGCACCTGCCGACAGAGGCGCCGCGTGCCCAGTTCGAATCCGTAATCGTGATTCCAGAACGGGTCGCTGCGTTCGAGCCATTTGTCGTGCTGATCGCCTCCCTGCAGGTACTCGGGGCCGTAGACCGGTATTTGCGTCAAGTCGTGGCTGCGTTCGCCGTAATCGAACAGCAGATGAAAGTGGAAATCGACATCTTTCCAGCCACCGTCTTTCAACGAATACAGCTCTGACTCCGCCACTGCATTGCCGTACAGCACTCGCTGCAAATACCTCTGGGCACGGTAGTCGCGAAAATCGGGCGCGACCGGATTCTGCGTTTCGGCTTTGTATTCATAGACGATGTGCTCGCCCCGAGGCGTGACGGTTTCGTCCAGCAGCCAGACCCCGACGCGTTCGGGCTCCTGGGGTTTGTTCTCGTCCCTGGGTTCTGCCCGGCGCGAGGCCAGCGTCTTGCCATAGACATGGCGATTGCCGTCGGCGCTATGAATCAACCAGAAACCGGCCGCATCGTCGTCACTGACCAGCCGTTCGATTTTGGCAAAACCGCCCTCGATGCGTGGCTGATAGCGAATGGCTCGATAATTTGTTGTCCCGAGAGTGACGGGTCTGTCAACGATCTCGCCCTGGGCATCCAGCTCCGGCATCCAGGTTTCGCCATCGGCGCCGACCATCAGATCCTTGCGCTTGTCGTAAAGTGGAACGCCCTTGCTCGTGCGCACCGTTATCGCATTGACGGTCAAATGCCAGCCGATACCGAAAATACTGTTGCCCACGTGGCTGCTGTAGCTCAGCGAAAGAGCCGGCACCATTTCCCGATTGGGAGCCTGGGAAATGGGCACCGGTATGGCCAACGAGGCCGAACCTGTAGTCCCCACTGCTCCCCAGCCGCCAAAACTGGCAATGGCGCCGCCGATTTTCGGTTGGGCGGGGGCTGAAATATTGATAGTGCCTTTTTGTTCTTCCGTGGCCATTTCCGTTTCCACCTGACAAGGACGCACAAGTGCATTCAACTTATCAGGGGCAGCGGCGGCTGTGACCTGTCATATCTGACAGGTCAGCCCTGTTAGCCGGGGAAATTCCGGGATTACTCCAGGCGAAAAAAAACCGGTCTGTCGTCACCAACAGGCCGGTTTTTTCAGGTGCGTTTCAGCGCAACTTACTGCACTTCCACCGCCAGACTCTCACTGATCTTTTTCTGCCAGATGGCAGGACCGGTGATGTGTACCGATTCACCTTTGCTGTCGACCGCAACAGTCACTGGCATGTCCTTCACGTCGAACTCGTAGATGGCTTCCATCCCCAGTTCAGCGAAAGCCACCACGCGGGATTTCTTGATGGCTTGTGCCACCAGATAAGCCGCGCCGCCAACCGCCATCAGGTAAACGGCCTTGTGGTCCTTGATCGCGTCGATTGCGGTCGGGCCGCGTTCGGATTTGCCGATCATGCCCAGCAGGCCGGTTTGCTCGAGGATCTGACGGGTGAACTTGTCCATCCGCGTTGCAGTGGTCGGGCCAGCCGGGCCAACCACTTCTTCGCGCACCGGATCAACCGGGCCGACGTAGTAGATGAAGCGACCTTTCAGGTCTACCGGCAGGGTTTCACCCTTGTTCAGCATCTCGACCATGCGCTTGTGCGCAGCGTCGCGACCGGTGAGCATCTTGCCGTTGAGCAGGACGGTTTCGCCCGGCTTCCAGCTCTGAACGTCTTCCGGGGTCAGGGTGTCGAGGTTGACGCGACGGGCCGACGGGCCGGCTTCCCAGACGATTTCCGGGTAGGCGTCCAGCGGTGGCGCTTCCAGCGAAGCCGGGCCGGAACCGTCGAGCACGAAGTGCGCGTGACGGGTGGCGGCGCAGTTCGGGATCATGCACACCGGCAACGAAGCGGCGTGGGTCGGGTAATCCATGATCTTCACGTCGAGCACGGTGGTCAGACCGCCAAGGCCCTGAGCACCGATGCCCAGTTGGTTGACCTTCTCGAACAGCTCCAGGCGCATCTCTTCGATACGGTTGGACGGGCCGCGCTTTTTCAGCTCGTGAATGTCGATGGATTCCATCAACACTTCCTTGGCCATGACGGCGGCTTTCTCGGCGGTGCCGCCGATGCCGATGCCGAGCATGCCCGGTGGGCACCAGCCGGCGCCCATTTCCGGAACGGTCTTCAGTACCCAGTCGACGATCGAGTCGGACGGGTTGAGCATGGCCATTTTCGACTTGTTCTCGGAACCGCCGCCCTTGGCCGCCACGTCCACTTCCACGGTGTTACCCGGAACGATGGAGTAGTGGATAACGGCCGGGGTGTTGTCCTTGGTGTTTTTACGAGCGCCCGCCGGGTCGGCGAGGATCGAGGCACGCAGGACGTTTTCCGGCAGGTTGTAAGCCCGGCGCACGCCTTCGTTGATCATGTCGTCCAGGCCCATGGTGGCGCCATCCCAACGCACGTCCATGCCCACGCGAACGAACACGGTGACGATGCCGGTGTCCTGGCAGATCGGGCGGTGGCCGGTGGCGCACATGCGCGAGTTGATCAGGATTTGCGCCATCGAGTCACGGGCCGCTGGCGATTCTTCGCGCAGGTAGGCTTCGTGCATCGCCTGGATGAAATCCACGGGGTGGTAATAGGAAATGAATTGCAGGGCGTCGGCAACGCTCTGAATCAGGTCGTCTTGCTTGATCACGGTCATGAGTCGCGCTCCTCTAAAAGACGGGAACATTCAATAAGGTGCTTGCAGCTTGGGTGCATCGGTCGGTTGCAAGCACCTTTCAAGGCACGCCGGGCATGCTGGCGCGACGCTAAAAAGGCGCGGCAGTATAACGCGCCTCGCAGGCGGGCACACGCGCCGGCAGTCAATCGTTGGTCGCATAGGCCCGTCAGGCGGATTCGGCTTGCGGGAGCGTTGTTCCCTGTAGGAGCCAGCTTGCTGGCGATGGCAATGGGGCAGTCAGCGTATTTGTATCTGTCAGACCGCTATCGCCAGCAAGCTGGCTCCTACAAAGGTTTGTGCGCAAATTCAGGGCGGGTCTAAAGTCATGCCCTTGACGCCGGTTTTCCGGCCTGAAAATTGAATGGTCATTTATCAGACACGCCACTAAAGTGGCATTCGGTCTGTAGAGTAGGACACTCGGTCAGCCTCCTTTCGCACGGTGAGTCAACGATTGACCCATAACGCTATCCAGCGCCTTTTGCTCAAACGTTTTGCCCTTGCGGCCGGCACCTACGCCCTGGCTCTACTGCTGCTGTGGCTGGCGTTTTTCACCGGTCATTACGATGAACCCCTGGCGAATGTCGCCGTCGGCAGCGCCCTGGTGGTCATCAGTCAGGCGGCACTGTTCGCGGTGTTCTACAGCGGTTGCAACCTGCGGTTTTCCGACCCCAGCCTGACCGAAGCACAAGTGTTGCTGGGGCTGGGCTGGCAAACCTGGCTGATCGCCAATCTGGATGAGGCCCGTGGCGCGTTCCTGGTGTTCTACGTGCTGATTCTGTTGTTCGGGCTGTTTCACCTGTCGCGTCGGGCCTTTTTGCGGTGCGCGCTGCTGGTGTTTTTCAGTTTCAGTGGAATCACGCTGTGGGAGGGCTACCACTTTCAGTTGGCCGATCCGGCGCTGGCCGCGTTGCAGGTGTGCGTGCTGTTTATCGTGCTGGTCTGGCTGGAGCTTTACGCCCGTTACGTCCAGGCCTCACGCCTGCGGATGCGGCAGCGCCGCTTTGCCTTACAGGCGCATCAGGACACCCTGCGCGGAATGATGCGCCAGCTCGAAGACTTGGTGGCCACCGACGAATTGACCGGGCTGTTCAATCGCCGGCATTTCCTGCGCCTGGCCTCCCGCGAGCTCAACGCCATGGAACCCGGCGTGCTGCATGGCCTGGCGCTGATCGACCTCGATCACTTCAAACGCATCAACGACATGCACGGCCACGCCGCCGGCGATCAAGTGCTGCAAGCCTTCGCCGGTGTGGCCAGCGCCTGCCTGCGCGAGGGCGATGTACTGGCCCGTTATGGCGGCGAAGAGTTCGTGGTGTTGCTGCCCGATTGCAGCGGCGAACGCCTGACCTCCTGCTGTGAACGGCTGCGCATTGCGTTCACCGATGTCGAGTTGATCGGCCTCAAGGTCGGCAATCTCAGCCTGTCGGCGGGCATGACGTTGCTGGAGCCGGGCGACGATCTCGACGATGCCTTGCAACGTGCCGATCAGGCGCTCTATCGCGCCAAACGCGACGGCCGCAATCGTTGCGCGGCGGCGTGGGAGAACGTCGATGCCTGAGTTGCGGGTCGGCGATCGCCAATGGTCGGTGGCAGTGGGCAGCAACC
Source organism: Pseudomonas sp. BF-RE-21 (assembly GCF_019947305.1). Taxonomy (NCBI): domain Bacteria; kingdom Pseudomonadati; phylum Pseudomonadota; class Gammaproteobacteria; order Pseudomonadales; family Pseudomonadaceae; genus Pseudomonas; species Pseudomonas sp. BF-RE-21. Next base: position 15,707 of record NZ_JAGYGF010000056.1, read on the forward strand.
TACTCGACGCGTTGAATCAAAACGGCGTGTCCGTTCCCTACAGTTGCCGCGCCGGCAGTTGCCATGCGTGCCTGGTGCAATGCATGCAAGGATTGCCGAGTGATAGCCGTCCCGATGCCTTGAGCGCAGAACAGCGTCAGCAAGGCTGGCGCCTGGCGTGCCAGTGTCAGGTGGTCGAGGATTTGCAGGTGCATGCCTTCGACCCGCTACAGGATGGCAGCCCGGCCGAGGTCGCCGCCGTTGATTGGTTGAGCAGCAGCGTGTTGCGTTTGCGCCTGACCCCTCAGCGTCCGTTGCGCTACAGCGCCGGGCAGCATCTGGTGTTGTGGGCCGGAAACGTGGCGCGGCCATATTCCCTGGCCAGCCTGCCGGGAGAAGACCGCTTTCTGGAGTTTCACCTTGATTGTCGCCAACCCGGTGCATTCAGTGATGCTGCGCGTCAGTTGCAGATCGGCGACTCGCTGCGTCTCGGCGAACTGCGTGGCGGCGCGCTGCATTACGACGCCGACTGGCACACCCGACCGTTGTGGCTGATGGCCGCCGGCACCGGTCTTGGCCCATTGTTCGGCGTTTTGCGCGAAGCCCTGCGCCAGGATCATCAGGGCACCATCCGCGTCATTCACCTGGCCCATGATGCCGATGAGCATTATCTGGCCAAACCCCTGCAAGCCATGGCCGCCAGCCGCCCGAACCTCGGCATCGAGCTGTGGACGCCGACCGAGTTGCCCGCGGCTTTGGCGCAACTGCGGCTTGTTTCCCGGCAAACCCTGGCCTTACTCTGCGGGTCCCCCGACAGCGTCGACGCCTTCGCCCGGCGCCTGTACCTGGCGGGACTGCCGCGCAATCAACTGCTGGCCGACGTCTTCCTGCCCCGCGGTTGAGCGCTGATTTCCAGACGCGAGACCGACCATGACCGATGCCATCCAGATTGAACGCGAACGCGGCCTGCTGACCCTGCGCCTCAATCGCCCCGACAAGAAAAACGCCCTGACCCGGGCGATGTACAGCCACTTGGCCGAGGCGTTGAAAAAGGCTGACACCGACCCCGAAATCAACGCCGTGCTGATCACCGGTTCCGCCGAGTGCTTCACCGCCTGCAACGACATCGCCGACTTCATTCAACAACCGCCGAGCAACCTCGACAGCCCGGTATTCCACTTCATGCTCAACCTGCTCGAATGCCGCAAACCGGTGGTCGCTGCCGTGGCGGGCGCCGCCGTGGGAATCGGCACGACACTGCTGCTGCATTGCGATCTGGTGTATGTCGCCCGCGATGCGCGATTGCGCATGCCCTTCGTCAACCTCGGCTTATGCCCGGAATTCGGTTCCAGCCTGCTTTTACCTCGATTGCTCGGGCATGCCAAAGCGGCGCAATTGTTGTTGCTCGGTGAAGGTTTCAGCGGTGAACAAGCGGCCGAGTGGGGCATTGCGACCGAAGCGCTGGGCAGTGGCGAAGCGGCATTGGCCAAGGCGCGGGAGATGGCGTTGCGGTTTGAGTCCCTGCCACCGGAAGCGGTGCGCATCAGCAAGCAATTGATGAAAGCACCTGACCGCGAGCAACTGCGCAAAGTGATAGAAGAAGAGGGTGCGTTGTTCACTCAGCGGCTGCGCTCGCCGGAAGCGATAGCGGCGTTGTCGGGGTTTATCAACAGGCATTGAATTTGCGGTGCCTGATCTGGCCTCATCGCTGGCAAGCCAGCTCCTACAGGGTTATCACCGCTCTTGTAGGAGCTGGCTTGCCAGCGATGGGGTCCGCGAAAACAACACATCTTCCGGATCAGAAACCAAAAAGCCCCGCCATTCATATGGCGGGGCTTTCTTTTTTCAGCAACCGATCACTCAGACGATCGGATCGCCAGCTTGCAGGATCTTCATGCTGTTGCTGCCACCGATGGTGTGGTGTTCAGGAAGCGGGCGATGAGCGCTGCGTAGCTGACGCCGCTACCCCAATCGCCTAGTACCAGCACCTGCCCGTCTTTTTGCAAGGTCATAGTGTTAGCGACCGTGGAATGATTTTCGAATCGGGTTGAGCTCCAGCCTTTTCCGCGGCCAAAATCGGTATCCAATTTGCCGTTAATCAGGTAGCGCACCACCACGAACTCGGGGGTGTTGTCTTCTTGCCAAAACCTGCCTGATGCAATGATTTTTCCATCAACCAGTCCAACACCAAAAAACATCACCCCTTCTCCGAGGGATTGAAGCAGCACCTTTGCGTTATTGAATGTGGATTCAAACTCACCGTTTTCGGTGAGGCAGGCCAGTACGCCATGGCGTGGAGTCAACCCCCAACCTGCAACAAGAACACTTCTATCGGAGTACGGGGAGAGCCTTTCGAACGCGACGCCAAGGTTGTCGAATACTTTGAAACCCTTGTCTGCAAAGATCTGGTCGAAAGAGCCATCCTCATTCACACGAGCCACCATGCCATGACCTGCCAGTGTTCCGCACACGGTGATTTTTCCGTTGCGCACCAGCATGTCGCTGATGGTGCTGTTGCCCCAGTGTTGATTGGTCACGGCGACATAGCCACTCTTGTTGAAGCCGGTATCATACGAGCCATCAGGGTTGAGCCGGATCAGTAACGCGACCCTGGCAATCCAGATCGGCATGTACATTTCCATGACCACATAGATTTTCCCCTCCGCCACCGTGCAAGGCCCCGAGGCGCCGCTGCTGGTTGTCGTCAGCGGTGTAGAGCCCAGACCAAGGCTCTCGGAAAGGTTGGCGGGCAGTTTGACCGTTAGCTGACCTTTCACGCCAAAGCGTTCATCCACACGCCCGTCAAGATGAAGGCGAGCAAGTACAACCTCGCCTTTTTTCGTATCGATACCGGACAGCAGGATTCTTGTTTCACCCCCGACCGTCACAAACAGGATTTGCCGCAGATGGGTGTCCTGCATAGGGCCAAAACGTACGATTACGTACCCTTTGTTGCCAAAATCGACGTTCGGAGTGCCATCTTTGTGCAGGCAGGCAATACCTAACTTGTGAATGATGTCATCGCCGTCTGCATCGACGGCGCCGCCGACATAGATGTTGCCGTCGGGGCCTTCGACAATACATTCGCCTGAAGTATCTCGGGCATCGAGGAAACGTAGAATCTTCTTACCGTCTTTATCGTCGCCAAATGTCGGGTCGAGATCACCGTCGGCGCGAGCGGTCAGGGCTGTGTACTGGCTCATCGTTCTATTCCTTTATTTGGAGTTTCCGGAGTGAGTTATCCATAGAGAACTGCCAATGACAGGCCGCAACAGCCAAGCGTGAGAAAACCTTGATGACAGCGATAGCAGGTGGACGGAGTCGATTAAAGGGGCTGAACGCAGGGGCGTCTACTGTCAGATATGACAGGTAGGAAGCGGTAAATCATCTATCAGACTGCTTTTAAACAAAAAAAGCTCCGCAGCGTTAACTGCGGAGCTTTTGCGTTTCAGCGGTCTGAAACTCAGACCATCGGATCGCCAACGTGCAGGATTTTCATCCCGTTGGTGCCGCCAGTGGTGTGGTAGCTGTCGCCCTTGGTCAGGATGACCCAGTCGCCTTTTTCCACTACGCCACGCTTGACCAGTTCGTCGATTGCCGCCTGGCTGACTTCATTTGGCGCCAGCGAAGCCGGGTCGAACGGAATGGTGTACACGCCACGGAACATTGCGGCGCGAGCCTGAGCTTCGCGGTGTGGGGTGAACGCGTAGATCGGCACCGAGGAACGGATGCGCGACATGATCAGCGGGGTGTAGCCGCTTTCGGTCAACGCGATGATGGCCTTCACGCCCGGGAAGTGGTTGGCGGTGTACATGGTCGCCAAGGCAATGCTCTCGTCACAGCGCTGGAACTCTTTGCCGATACGGTGGCTGGAGGTCTTGCTGGTCGGGTGCTTTTCAGCACCGACGCAAATGCGCGCCATCGCTTGCACCGCTTCCAGCGGGTACAGGCCGGCAGCACTTTCGGCCGAGAGCATCACGGCGTCGGTGTAGTCGAGCACGGCGTTGGCTACGTCGGACACTTCGGCGCGGGTCGGCATCGGGTTCTGGATCATCGACTCCATCATCTGGGTCGCCACGATCACGGCCTTGTTGTGGCGGCGAGCGTGCAGAATGATCTTCTTCTGGATACCCACCAGCTCGGCGTCGCCGATTTCCACGCCCAGGTCACCACGGGCCACCATCACGGCGTCGGACGCATTGATCAGGCCATCGAGGGTTTCGTCGTCGGCCACGGCTTCGGCGCGTTCGATCTTCGCTACCAGCCAGGCAGTACCGCCGGCCTCGTCGCGCAGCTTACGGGCGTATTCCATGTCGGCGGCATCGCGCGGGAAGGACACGGCGAGGTAGTCGACTTCCATCTCGGCAGCGAGCTTGATGTCGGCCTTGTCTTTCTCGGTCAGGGCTGGAGCGGTCAAGCCGCCGCCGCGACGATTGATGCCTTTATGGTCGGACAGCGGGCCGCCGATGGTCACGGTGCAGTTCAGTTCGGTGGCGGTGGCGGTATCGACACGCATCACCACGCGGCCGTCGTCGAGCAACAGCTCGTCGCCCACGCCGCAGTCTTTGACCAGGTCCGGGTAGTCGATGCCGACCACTTGCTGGTTGCCTTCGGTCAGAGGATGGCTGGTGGAGAAGGTGAATTGATCACCGATCTTCAGCTCGATCTTCTTGTTGGCGAATTTGGCGATACGGATTTTCGGACCTTGCAGGTCACCCAGCAGGGCAACGAAGCGGCCATGCTTGGCAGCGAGGTCACGCACCAGCTTCGCACGAGCCTTGTGCTCGTCGGGGGTGCCGTGGGAGAAGTTCAGGCGGGCGACGTCCAGGCCAGCCAGAATCAGCTGTTCGAGAACTTCCGGCGAGTTACTGGCCGGGCCAAGGGTAGCGACGATTTTGGTACGACGGACGGACATGCAAAGACTCCTGAGTTCAAGCGCTGAGTGAGGCTACTATGCTCTTGGGGTGTAGTCATTGTTCGTTTGCACTACTTATTCGTTTTTATCTTTAAATGAACATTCCTGAAGATTTTCGCCCACGGGTCGATACAGAGCTCAAGACAGGAGAACCCCCATGCGATTCGTGCTCATAGCCGCCCTTGCCCTCAGTGTCGTGGGCTGCACCCGTTTTTCGATGAACCATCATTTGAATAATGCCTACAGCGCTTATGACCGTGGCAATTGCGAGCAAGTGACGCTCGAACTGTCCAAAGTCGAACGCGCCAGCCGCGCGCGGCCTTATGTGTGGCCAGAAGTGTCGATGCTGCGCGGCTTGTGCCTGGAACGGCAGAAAATGTTCGTGGATGCGGCGCAAACCTACCAGTTCATCCAGGCATCGTACCCGCAAAGCGAGTACGCCTACCGCGCCCGCGCCCGGCTGGAAACCTTGCAGTCGCTGGGTCACTACCCGCTGCGCAGTGCGGCGGCGGTGCGGCCTACACGGTTCTGATTGCAACGGTCATTCAACCACTGGCCCAGCGCCGGTGGTGAGCTATAGTCGAATAAACCGGTTTAGAGCCTTGTTTCTAAATCGACGTAACACCTGTGATCGGCAGGCGTAGGCGGCAGCGGTTCCATGGACTGCCGCACCGGGATCAGGGAGAGCGCGCTCATTGCCTGGCCCTTGTGATAACGGCAGGCAGGCCCGTTCCGAAGCATTAGTGCGGCCCTGCTTAAGGGCCTTGCGTAGCGAAATCAGCATGTTCACTGACCGCCGGATCGAGCGGCATCAACTGCCGTATTTTCTGAAAGTGTTCAACAGCGTCACCGACAAACCGATTGGTTTCCTGGGCAACGTCTCTGAAGACGGGCTGATGCTCATCAGTCAGTTACCGATGATGATCGGCGCCGATTTTGATCTGCGCCTGAAAATCCCCATGGCCGATGGCTGCCAGCAGATCATCGACCTCAAGGCCTGCTGCCTGTGGTGCCATGAAGATGCGACACCTCACCACTATGACGCCGGGTTCAGCCTGCAATGGGCACCGCCGGAGTTTGGGCAATTGGTGGAGGCGTTGAAGCAGTACTTCAGTTTTCAGCCGTTGCCGGCGTCTGCGTGAAATCTGCGGTGCATTTGTGATCGTTTTCGCGAGCAGGCCTGGCAACACATCCCGAACTCGGAGACTTTAAGCCGCGCTGTCGGCCAGATGGAACAGAAGGGAATTGTGGGAACAAAAGTCTTGCTGGCAAGTGGGTCTTACGGATCGGTGAACAGTGCTGATCATTGATCAAAACCGACAGGCGGTAGCAATTTTTCGGGGTGTCGAGTAACCACCTGTTATTTCTGACAGTAGCCAGACGCTTTAGTAAGGAGGCTAAATAGCAACAACAATGGTGCGCTGCATTTGTTCCCGGAGCACCGCATGCAAAAAGGAGAAACCCATGGTAACCCCTCGCGTCATGCCACCTAAAGAATTCAACTCCGCGGAACCGTATCCCTACCCGCCTGATTCATTACCTCAACCAAATACGTTTGTAGCCAATCCGCTTAGATTTAGCGGGTTTGCTTTTTTTTATGGGTATCCGAATGCAACTGCCGGAGTATTAGTCCATTACGAAGATGAACGACAATACGCCGTCCGCTTTGACGGTTCGCCTTATGATGTTTCGGTACCAGTAGATCCAGGTCCTATGCAGGTATTTGTACATTTCATGTGGATAGAAGGCAATAAGGGGGATAAAGCGGAGTTTATTTTCGATATATATGTCTTGACCCCTCCCTCCTAGTTCGACTCCCGCAAACTTTCCTTTCAGATATCTGCGGGGCAATTGAATTTCCAGAAACATCATTTTGCGGAATAGCTCGTAAGGAGTTCTATTGCGCGCCGCGTTAACAATACCGTTCGTCGTGACTGTCAGTTTTAACAGGTAGAAGTCGCGGTATACGCAGCGTAAAAAACAACTCAAGACGACAACAGATTTGCCTTTCGCATTCCGTTCCTCCCAGCCTCGCTCGCAGGAGAAGTTCAATGAGTAATAGCCATTCCAACCCTGCCCTTGAGCAGCTTTTCAGACTTACTCTTGACACTGACGAACCCTCGGTAATGAGTCGGTGCCAGGGTTTCATTCAGGAAGGTGGGACGGTATTCGACCTATTGGACATGGGGTCACAGGGCATTGTAAAAAAGTTCGATGTGCACTTACAGGACGTCCATGGATTCCTGAAACAGGCCACTGTCCTGGCGGTCCATGCTGCTCGCGAATTCAGTGAGCATCAGTTGGTTCTTCAAGGCCCGTCCAATCCGCTCCACTATACGGGGATCAAGCCGCCAGGAGACTCGCCGACATTCGATGATCTGTTCAAGCCTGACTGGGAAAACTGCACGCCTTCGCAAAGTCCGGATGCACATAATGGCCCGTGCGCTTATCTGGTCAGGTTGTATGAGTTGGCCCGTCAGCTGGAAGCTGCTGCGGGTGGCACTCCAATTAAAATCAGCAGTCGCAGGCCGGATATCGGCACTATGCGGCTCGACCCGACAAGCCTGTATCAGGTCAAACGAACGATCTCGATCGTCAACGAAGTCATGGAATCAATCATTGAAGCCTCTGTTCCGCTTCAAGCTGATCATGTGGTTGATGATTTGATGCTGGAGTCGCGGTACCCGTTCCCCAGTATGCCGTTCGAGTGGTACTTCGTGCAGTGGAGTCAGGTGCTCCAGCAATTCAATATAATGTTGGGTGAGGTGGTGCGGACCATTGATCCATCAGCTCCGTATTTCAAACAGAAAGGCGCGCACGGGGCGTCTTCCGATGTGGCACTGCGTCAATCCAGTTGCGTGGGCCCTGTTGGGCAGCTATTGCTGACAGAGAATTTCAAGTTTCCCCAGACCAAACCTTCCGAAAATGATGATGCAGCGCCTGATGCTGGCAAGCAGCGAAAGATAACGCTGGGTACACCGTATGAGGATTTCATAAAAGAGAATTTCGACACAACCCCTTCAGACCTACTGGACTCAGTGCACTTTTGCCATAAAACGTCCATTGATGCCGAGGCGTTGACTGCCTTCCTTTCAATCGAAAACTACGTAACCAATCGATCAAAAAATCAGACAATCCTGACCAATCCATCCTTCGGGTCCGCGCAATTTGGTTCTGTCTTCATCAATGATGGCCAGGATCCTGCCTTGGGTTTGAGTCCTGCAGTAAAAGGTTCGACCCGTCAGTTGATCAATACCCGCGAAAATCGCCTGGAACGCATCAACCGAATGTTGCGTCTGGCACGTTGGCTGAAGTTGTCCCACCAACAGTGCGATCAACTGGTGGTTGCCGCCAACAGGGCCGAGCAACGACTGGACTTGCAAAGTAGCGCTGATCCGAAACCCAAGCCATTGCGGATTACCAACAATACGCTACGGGCGATTGGACTGTTTCAGGAGTTCCATAAGGAGTTCAAATGTACGGTTGAAGAATTCACAGCGATGATTGACGAAGTGTCCCTGTTTGGTACTGGAAAGGCACTCGCTCAGTTCGACTCTATTTTTAACGAAAAGGCTTACTTTGATGCTCCGTTGATAGTTGACGATGGTGCTTTTTTTATCGATGCGCAGACGCGTGCGGACAGGCGCACCGTCGATCAAATATGCAGTGCTTTGGGGCTGAACCAGGAAGCCTGGCGTTACTTGGCTCGAGTGGTTGCCAAAGGGCACAATTTGACCACGCAGTTAAAGCGCAGTCTGCCCGTTCTTTCATCGCTCTATCGCATTGTGAAGTTGGCTTCTTTACTGAAAGTTACCCCAATTGAAATGGTCGCGTTGCTCGAAACCCTCAGTGATCGTGGTGCGGGCGGGGTACTTCAGAAAGTCACCGGAGAGGCGCGTATCTCGGTAAGTGGGATCACGGGAGATGGTGACATTTTAAGCGTGATGCGAGCCGCAGCAGATTGTGTGCAATGGTGCCGGGAGAATGATCTGAGCGTGCTCTTTGTCGTTCAAATGGTGTCACCTCTGACACCACCGCAATTGCCTACCGCAGCCGAAACAAGTTTGCTTGAGACTTTACATAAACGTTTGCAGCCAGTGTTGTTCACAGAAGACAAATTACTGGAAGCCGGTGTCCCTACTAGCCAGAATTTATACTATGCAGGTTGGCTGGATTTACTGAAAGAATTGGTCGACGCCCGCGGATTGGTGATGGCTTCTGCAGCTAATGACGGGGAGGAATACGAGAGGCTTGCCCGTGCAGAAATCGAATTCGCGGTGAGTGAAGAAAAACTTCATCGAGATGAAGCCGAGCGTGTGGTGTCGATCATTTTGGCAATACTGCTGCAAATCCAGGCTGCCCAAAGCGCCGTGGTACAGGAAACGCTGTCCGTCTATCTGGATTGCTCTCAGGATTTGACGTTGCCACTGCTCAAATGGGTGAGTCAGGGTGGCGTTCCACTCTTGCTCACGGAAGCTGCACGAGCCTTGAATGCCGTGACTTCAGGTGCCGATAAAGTCAGGGTCGGTGACGAGGTATTATCGTTGCTGGCGCATTTGGTGCGCCGTGCGGCAGTTGTAAAAAAACTCGACTTGAGCTCGGCGATGCTGGTCACGCTGACCACCCGTGAAAACTGGAAATGGTTCGGTCTCCTGCAAGCCAAAGACCTGACGCTGCACACGATGTACAAACTGACGTTGTATCGGCGTGCAGTGATTCATACCGAACAACCGGCCGAACGATTGCTGGACTATTTAAAGCTGGTCAACAGTTTGCCGAGCATTTTGACCGCCGAAGATCTGCGACTGATTCGCGACTCTGCTGCAACTCAGCTGGCCCATGTGTTGAGGTGGGGGGTAAGGGAAGTACTTGAATGTATCCTGTTCCTTCTTCCTGCCAGACCGGTTGTTCAAAGCTTTGATGTTTTGGATACGTTGCTGCGTATTCGCGGTCTGGCTGCGCGCAGTGGCCTCGATGCGAAGGCCATCATCAAGCTGGGCGAGCTAACGCCCGACAGTGGCAAGACTGCTTATCGCGCTGCGGCAGAACACATGATGGAGTCCTTGTCCGAAACGTCGGTCAAGGGGGACGACCAGTCGTTTGGCGAGCTGGGGCAAAGCAATACTGCAGAGATCAACTGTATCGGTACTCCGCTTATTGCCAATGCCGGTGAGCAGGTAGCCTTGATCGAGTTGAAAGTGCGTGACTTGACCGATAAACCTTATGTAAATCTCACCGTGAGATGGAGCTGCGATCGGCCAGGTTTGCTCGATGAAGAATCCTTTACTGATCAAGACGGACGTGCCGTGGCGCGGTTCAAGGCTGGCAGCTGGATGGGAGTCGCGCATGTGAAAGCCGTCTATGGCTTGCAACAGGTAGCGATTGCCGAAGTCGTGATCGATTGTGATGAGCGATCGCTAGGGTTTGATCTGGACAGCCTTCGCGTTGACACCAGAGACTATCTGGCGGGTGGCGTTGACTTCATCCCTGTCGAAGTGAAGTTGGTAGATGATCACTCCAATCCCGGTGTCGGTCGTACTGTGGAGTTTGGCGGTCTGGGCATCCTAGCCGATAAGTTGTCGGCGACAACGGATGACAAAGGGATTGCCAGGGTGCGCGTCACAAGTATGGAACCCATTGAGAAAGCGACGTTGCTTGTTCGTTACAGCACGCTCAGCCCGAAACTGATACGCAATCTAACGTTCGTTGGTCTGCCTTCCATCAGATTGTTGGTGGCAGAAAGCATGGCCGTAAGAGGGATGGAACTGATCCTGCGATGCCATGTGATTTTGTTAAGTGGAGCCGTCGCGCCCGATGTCGATGTAACGCTCAAGTACGGGGACAAGACTCTTGGCCCATTCAAGACTGATGCAAACGGAGTGGTTCGGTTCACCGTGCCCGGGTTTGAAGCATCAGGCATGCAAACATTCACCGCCGCGGTCGGAGCAAGTGAACAAGCCTTGAAACTCTACGTGGCCGATGGCGCAGTAATACACGGCCAGGCGACGGATTATCTCTATCCGGTAGCCGGAAAAGAGTCCTCTACTTTGCTGTGGGTGAAAGTGCTTGAGAAAGCGGATAATCAGGCCCGTCCTGTGCCCAATTGTTCAATTGCATGGACGGTAGAACCGATCAATGAACCTGAAGCTGGGCGTTGGGCCTCTACCATTATCTTGACGGATGAGAATGGGCGCTCTGCCTATCCGTTTGAAGCCAAGGAGCCGGGAAAATACAAGGTCACCGCGCAGCGCACGGACAAAGTTGAAGAAACCGTTTCGTTCTTGCTGGATGTAGTGCCCGCCATTGACTGGCGTTATGAGTGGGTCGATCTAAGTCAGTCTGATAAACCTTGCCTGGAGGCGCCTCTATTGTTTGTCAGAGGTCATGAATACCGCCTTGATATTCACTTGCCAAAAGACGTGGACCTTGAAAATGCCCGCGCGATGCTGAGTTGGAGTGGCGATTTTTCCGCCAAGGCACTGGGCTTGAATTTCACACCCCTGACAGGCGCATACGTACAGATCAAACCCGATGACCTGATGCTCAGCTGGCTGATCAAGTGTGCTGATGAACGTAACGGCAGTTTCAAACTGACGTTCTTCTGCAACCGCCTTAACCAGCGTCTGGAATTACCGGGACGCCTGGACGCTCCGCCTCCTGTCCTGACCTATCCAGAAGATGGGGACCAGGCGGTTGAAGTCCAGCCACTGCTGACCGGCTTTGGTAGTGCCTACGCGGAAATAAATGTATTTGAAGGGCGGAACAGTAACACGCGCCTCGCTCAAACCAGTGTGAATGCCCAGGGTGGTTGGTCGGTGAGGCTGGCAGAAGCGGTACCTCTTGATTCCCATGTGTTCTCGGTTATGCAACGTCATTTCGATGGAAGTACAGCTTGGGCGCCGGACGCGCATGTCAAGGTGACGAACTACATCGATAAACCACACATCATCAGTCCGCTGATGAACGCCAAGGTAGGGCCTTCGTCCTGGGTTGATGGGGTGGGCTTGCCTGGGGCGGAAATCCGATTGTTGAGTAATGTGGGTGACGCTGAAATTGCCAAAGGCATAGTTGCTAAGGACGGTCATTTCAGGGTGCAGTTTTCTCCACCACTCGCGAGTGGGACCTTAAAGTTCAAAGCGGTATTGCGTGTGAATGATGTAACTTCTGACGCCTTGGAAAACTATATCGTAGAGGTGGTTGATCGAGGTTGATCGACCGCTGCAATACTGTGTGGCCTGAATTAGCTTGTTTGATGAATGGTATTCAACTGAATGCTGCGGTAGCGTTTTTTTCAAATTCCGAAGAAGGTATTTCGAAAGGGATTATAAAATGGAAAAGTCCATTATTGGTGTGCTTGATGAGTATCGCAGTGAAGCGCTGGCCGACTTTTATCGTGCAAAGGTAGCCCCCGCAAAACCGGAAATTCCAGAGCTGTCTTCGCTGGAAGATCTGTTTCAGTACTTGTTGCTGGATACACAAGTCAGCTCATTAGTGGACTCGTCCCGAGTGGCTGAAGCCATTGCTGCAATGCAGGTCTATATTGGCGCGATTTACTGCGGTATGGAGCCCGGCCACCAAAGGGACTTTTCCAAGGAAGAGTTGGAAGCCTGGCATAAGCGTTATTGCAATATTAGTGATTGGGCGGGTTATTCAACTCTTGAGTATTATGCAGAGAACTATATAAATCCGAAGATGCGCCTGAACAAAACAGCTTCCTTCAAAGCTCTGGAAGACGATCTTGCACAAGCCAGTGTGAGTAATACGGCTGTGCAGAAGGCCCTTTATGAACACCTTAAAAGGTTTGTGGAGACCTGCAATCTCGATCTGATATCTGCTTATATAGATGAAACCGAAGATGGCAGCGAGCAGTTCAAGAACGCGGTGTATTATTTTTTAGGTCGTCGTCGGGAAGAACCCTGTGGTTATTATTGGCGTAAGGCAACTGTTGAGCTAAAACAGGAAAGCAAGTATCTGCATCCGGCATGCTGGAGTGAATGGCTGCCTATTGATCTACCGCTAGGCCCTGAAGTATTGGCCATCCGGCCTGTTTATTTTGCTGGACGGTTGATGGTCGTGTATGTCGAGGGCATTCGTGACCCGGATCTGCACTTTGAGAACGGTACAGTCGCTCCGGGCCAGTGGCATCTGGAAATGAAACTGGCCCAGTTGGCGATCAATGGCCGTTGGTCACTTCCCATCAGTCTCGGAAAAAAGGACTTCTCGGTTGTACCCAAGGATTCCGCACGTCTGCTGGCGGTCACTTTTGGAGGGGCGCGCAAATACGTGGATGATGTATTAGCCGTTTGCTTTACGACAACGGATGTACCCATCGAGTCGTCGAAGGACGCCATGCGGAGGGCTGACGAAGAGAAGCCAGGGTGGATGTTTGCGTCATTGAACTCAAGGTTCGAACCGCAAGATGCTCAGGAGGAAAGTCTCGAAGTAATGATCAATGGGCGATTTGCGAATCCCATGGCATTGCAACATCAGTTGCACATCAACGAGCGTTCCCTCGTGCGTCAGTCGCTTGTTCCGGCATCGGTGTCCACAACAAGTTACTCCACACAGGAAGGATTGATCAGTAAGTACATGTCGACCAATATTAGTTTAAAAAGTCGATTGGACGTAGTAGGTGGGGAGGAGGTGGTTTTAAATGTGTTGCAGGTCCAGGGCGTATGCGAAGTTGATAGGCCTGACTACACATTGAATCAATTGGTGTTTGCTACTAGTGCATATGTTTCGTCGTTGATGACCTATTTTGAGCTTTCAAAAGTCGGTGCGAAAGGCATAAAGCTGACTTGCCATCATCAAGGTGAGACAGGCTTTGACTTTTCTTTGCATTTAGAAAATGAAGGTGCGGAAACTGCCGATGTGTTGGTATCTATTACCAAGACTGATTTTGTCAGGACGGCGTTTGGGGTCCAGTTGGTAAAAGATGTTACGTTGACTCATGCTCAACTGGAGAGACTCTGGATGCTTTCATCCAGTAGTGTTCGGAGCGGCGCTGGCTTTTTTATTGCTCATGGTTTGTCCAGCGCTGCCAATGAGGTGTTTTTAGGTAATTCCGTCAATAGGTTGGAGGTGCAAAAAAAACCAGAGACAGTGCCGATGGAGCTGAAAATAATTGATGGAGGCATTGTTGCGGGGGATACCTGGAAAGGCACAGTTGAATTGAATGGTTGGGGGCAGTCTGGTTGGATTTCACATAGTTGGAAAGGTAATCCTGTCAACAAGAGCTTCGATATAGTATGGGGTCAAAGCAGCGACGGAGAGTATGGCCGCAATCGTTATAAGCTGGAGGTGTTGCAAGTACCTAATACCAGTCCTGTGCCGTTGATCAGCAAGCAGGATTCCGGAGGGCAGTTTCTGGATCTACGGCCATTGGGTACCGAGTTGCGATGGGTCCAGCTTAACTCTACCTTTGGCGATAAACTTGTCGCTAAAGCGGCGATTTCCATTGACGAAGTATTGTCCAGATCCACCCAGTTTACTCACGAGCCCGCGCCTTGGGAGTCGCCCGATAAGGCACCGAATCCATTGACCATTCCGATGGACTTCAACAGTGCCCATGGCATGTTTTATTGGGAGTTGTTTTTTCACCTGCCGTTTTTGATCGCCTATCGACTGGCTGAAGAGCGCAACTATCGAGAGTCACAAAATTGGTATCACTACATTTTCAATCCACAGCTGCGGATGAACCGTGCTGGCGCAATGGTTAACAATGAACGTTATTGGCTCTGTCGGCCTTTGCTGGAATCGGGTGATATCAGTTTTGTTGCCAAAGACTTGGTGGACCCCGATGCCATCGCTTTTGCAAAACGCATTCATTACCGTAAAGCGATTTTTATCGCTTATGTACGGTGCATCATTGCCCATGCCGATTCGCTTTACCGGCATTTGACCCGCGACAGTCTGGCGGCGGCAAAACTGCAGTATATCCGTGCTCTGTTTCTGATGGGTGATGCTCCCAAAGCGAAGGCTATGAGCCATTGGGAACCGACTAGTGTGGACAAGATTCTTGCCCGTCGCCAGGCCGGCACTCACAGTGCATTGGAAAATTTCAGTCGTACCCTGGACGTACAGGTGGCGAATTTGCCGGCCAGAATTTCCGGGTTAACTGACTTTTCAATTATTAGAAAAGATGTTTTCCGCCCCACAGCCAATGAAGATGTACTGGGTATCTGGAAGTACATCGACAACTGCCTTGGCAATATGCGCAATAACTTGACGATCGATGGCAAGCAGTCGTCCATCCCTCTATTTGCTGCACCGACAGACCCGAAGAAGTTGCTTCAAGCTCAGGCTGGCGGATCGTCCGGTGCATCCCGTAGTGCGGGGGGCTGGCGCAATATTCCGCACTATCGGTTCCGGGTCATGTTGAGCACGGCCCAAAACGCAGTGCAAACACTTATCAGCTTTGGCCGCGAAGTCCGACAATGCATGGAAGCGCGTGATCGAAGTTTGCTCGAGGAGCAGTTGCAAAAGCAGCAAATTGAACTGGGAGCCTACGCCAGGGCGATCCAACAGGAGTCGCTGAAACAACAGGAGGAGTCGCTGAAGTCGCTGCAGGAAAGCAAAAAAGTGATTGATGGGCGCATCGATCATTATCGCCAGTTGCTTGATCAGAGGGTGTCTGTGGGGGAAAGCGCGGCGCTTGAGGACCAGATGGCAGCCAGAACTGAAATGAGCGATGCGAGCCAGGCTTACATCGCAGAAGGCTACGCTAACAATGTGCCGAATATGATGATCGTGGGTGTAGCTGCGGGTACCGGCGGCGTCGTACTCGGTGGCTCATTTCGAGCAATGGGACTCATGCTGGGAGGCGCGGCGGAAAAAGAACTGATTGCCGCGGACAGGTCAGCAACCAGCTCTCACTATGGACGCAGATCGGAAGAGTGGGGACTGGCGCTCAATCAAGGTGAACGTGAAATGCAAGTATTGGACGCGCAAATAGCAGCACAGATGCATGCGGTCTATGCTGCGCGAGCCAGCCTGGAGCATGCTGAAAGAGCCAACGCTCATGCTCAGGATGTGTACTCGTTCTATAAAACCCGTTCAACCAATGTCGAACTGTACCGCTGGTTATTGAGCCAGATGGCTGTGCTGTACTTCCAGGCATACGATGCAGTCGCCGGATTGTGCCTGAGTGCCGAAACCAGTTTTCAGTACGAAATGGGCGACTTCGATTCGCAGATCATTCGCCCCAATATGTGGATGGATAACTACTACGGTTTGTGCGCTGGCGAGTCCATGCTGTTTGACTTGATGTCGCTTGAGAAGGAGTTCCTCAGTCGAAACGAGCGTCGCCTGGAATTGATCAAGACAGTTTCTCTGCGTCAGCTGTTTGAAGCGGGCGAATTTATTAAGCCGAAAAAAGACTGGGATAACGTACTTAAAGGAATAAAAGAGACAGGGAAATTCGACTTTGAATTTACCCAGCAATTATTTGACTGCGATTATCCAGGGCACTACTGTCGCCAGATTGTCAGCGTTTCGATAACTCTCCCGGTTGTACTTGGCCCTTACAGGGATGTATGCGCAACACTGACGCAAACCGCCAGTACCACGGTGCTTAAACCAGACATTGGGATACTCGATTACTTTTATGGCGACAAGGATCAAATGCCGCCACCGTATGTTCTTTTAAATCTGCGCAGCCATCAACAAATAGGCGTCAGCCGCGGAATTGAGGATGCCGGTTTACATCAAATGATGTTTGGTGATGAGCGCTATTTGCCCTTTGAGGGGACGGGTGCGGTATCCAGATGGCAACTGCACTTTACACGGCACGACACGCGACAGAAGGCCTTGATTGACAGCTTGACAGATATCATTGTCGAGGTTCGTTATCTGGCGAAGGCGGGAGGAAACGACTACACAAATGCTGTGATGGACCTGTTGCCCGGCTGAGTGGCCCTATCAAATTCGAAGCGTTTCGAATACTACAACAGCAGCTAACAGAGAAAGGTGAGCATCATGAGTGCAGAAAAAATCCGTGGTCGTAATCTGGTAAAAAGCGGGAGGTTTCCTAGTGGCTGGGACACGAATTGGCAGCGCGTTGGTAGCGGCGGTGGGGAGGGGTGGTATGAAAGTATTTTGTACGGAAACTTTTTGATGTTGAACGGGAAAAGAGTCTACTCGCAGTCTGTTTCAACGGCATCCTTTACGGGTTCGCAATTTGCGCAAGTTGAGTATTTGTTGGGCTTTCAATATGAAAACAAGGGCGATGGTCCAGGCTCGAAGGTTATTCTAAGGTTCAGTAACGGTACGGAGGATTCGATTGATTTAAGTGGGAAGAAAAAAGACTTGGTGGAGGACGAAAGCTGGAATCCTTATCTAAGGCACACCCTCACTGTACTTCAGGCTGATCAATCTGTTGCTCTTCAAATTCATGGTGCCGACATTACGGGTGCAAGAGGATTGCGGACTACCGATTTTGATATTCAGATCGAGCTGCCTCCATTGGAGTTAAAGAGTCTCACCGTAGATAACGTTGAGTATTGGAGACCGGATTGATGTGTCGATATGAGTGATGTCCACCCATTCGTCCAAGTGAAAAAGCAGTCAAGGAGCTCCACTGCGTTTCCAGGCCAGGTACTGTGTCACCAATTCTGGTCCCAGCTCTCTGGGGCGGACATCTTTTACCGGAATTCCATGGGCGACCAAGCGTTCATGGAGTTCTGCTCGTGAGTTCAAATAGTCAACTGTTCCGCTGTAGTTCAGCGCTTCCGACAAGGTTTGCACCGTCATTTGTCGTGTGGTGTCGAGGACCTCTTCGCGCATGCTTGCTATCAATACGCGATGTTGCTTGCTCAGCCGTTGAACAGCGCTTATCAGTTCCTCATTGTCTTCATCCCGCAGGTTAGTGATCAATATCACCAATCCTCGGCGCTTCTGTCGGGCCATTAATTGGCTGATGGCAGCCTGATAATCAGAGGGGCGCTGGCTGCTGTCCAAATCGTAAACAGCATTGAGTAGCACGTTGAGCTGACCGGCACCTTTAACCGGTGCGAGATAACGCGGTTGATCGCTGGCAAAGGTACTCAGACCCACCGCATCACCCTGACGCAACGCCACGTAACTCAACAGCAAACACGCATTCAGCGCATGATCGAAATGCGCCAGTTCGCCATCATGACTGCGCATATGCCTTCCGCAATCGAGCATGAAAATGATCTGCTGATCGCGCTCGTCCTGATACTCCCGGGCAATCGGTGTGCGTTGCCGGGCGGTGGCTTTCCAGTCGATCTGGCGCAGGCTGTCGCCTTCGCGAAATTCCCGTAACTGATGAAACTCCATACCCAGGCCACGTCGTTGTCGTTGGCGTACGCCGAGCTGGCTGAGCCAGTTGTCCACCGCCAGCAGTTGGCCGCCGTAGAGGCGGGCGAAGTCGGGGTAGACGCGGGTGTGGTCGGTGACGCTCAGAAGCCGTTTGCCGGACCACAGGCCCAATGGGCTGGGCAGGTTGATTTCGCAGTGATCGAAGCTGAAGTGGCCACGTTTGAGCGGGCGCAGGCGATAGCCGACCTGGCTGTGCTGGCCGGGCTGAAGTTCGACTGACAGGGGGAGGTTTTCGAAGTTCAGGCCGTCGGGGACGTGGTCGAAAATCTGGACCGTCAGTGGTTGGGGAAAGTTGTGCTCAACCTCCAGTCGAACTTCGCTCCAGCGACCGAGGGCCAGGCTGCCGGGCATTTGTCGTGTTATCCGGGGCGAGTGCAGGCGCGTGAGGCGCAAGGCATCGAGTATTGCCAGGGCCAGTAGCGCCAGCAATAAACCCCACTGGATCGACAACAGGCTTGAGGGCAGCGCAATGTCCAGTGCGCGCAAGGTGCCCAGCACGATGCCGATGGCCAGCAGGATTGCGAGCCAGATCAGCAGCAGGCGCGAGGGTTTCACAGACGTGGCGCCGGCACTTGATCGAGCAGTTGCCGCAGCACGTGATCGACCTCCAGCCCTTCGATATCCAGCTCCGGTGCGATGCGTACGCGATGGCGCAACACCGCCAGCGCGCAGCCCTTGATGTCGTCCGGAATCACGAATTCGCCGCCGCGCAACAAGGCCCGCGCCCGAGCGCAGCGCACCAGCGCGATGGAGGCCCGAGGCCCGGCGCCGAGGGTCAGGCCGGGCCAACTGCGGGTGGTGCGGGCCAGGCGTACGGCGTAGTCGAGGACCTGATCGTCCAGGGGCAAATCGCTGGCGATGCGTTGCAAGGCCAGCACGTCCTTGGCTTGCAACACGGTGCGCAGTGGTTGCACATCGAGCATGTCGGCCCGGGTAGAACGGCTGACCTGACGCACCATGTTCAGCTCTTGCTCGACATCGGGGTAGTCCATACGCACCTTGAGCATGAAGCGGTCGAGCTCGGCTTCGGGCAGCGGGTAAGTGCCTTCCTGTTCGATGGGGTTTTGCGTGGCGAGCACCATGAACGGTTGCGCGATGGGCAGGGCGCGGCCTTCGAGGGTGACTTGCCGTTCCTGCATGGCTTCGAGCAGCGCCGCCTGGGTTTTCGCCGGGGCGCGGTTGATTTCGTCGGCGAGCAACAGGTTGGTGAACAATGGCCCTTTGCGCAGTTTGAATTGCTCGGTTTGCAGGTCATACACCGCGTGGCCGGTGACGTCGCTGGGCATCAGGTCCGGGGTGAACTGAATGCGCGCGAATTCGCCACCGAAGCAGCGGGCGAGGGCGCGCACCAACAAGGTCTTGCCCAGCCCCGGCACGCCTTCGAGCAGCACATGACCGCCGGCAATCAACGCGGTGAGTACGTCATCGATCACCGTGTTCTGGCCGATCACGGCTTTTTGCAATTCAACTCTTATCGCTTGGGCCAGATAACTGGCGCGCTGGCGTTGCTGCTCGGCATGGCTAGGCGCGCCGGGCTCGATCTGTTCACTCATAAGGCGTTCCTCAAGGTTTGCAGGTGGGCGACCTGACGGCTGAATTCAACGCTGGACAGCCGTTGCTTCGGTCGCGGGCTCATGGCCTGGCTGATAGCGCGTGTGGGTTGGCCTGTCAGGCGTGCGAGCACCAGCCATTGTTCGGCGACGCCGAGTTGATCAAAACCGGGATGACGACGCCGTACCCGGCGCAGGATGTCTTGCTGCAAGGCTTGCAGCAGACTGTCCTGACCGCTGCGGCGCAAGATGAAATCGGCGCTGGCACGCAGGTGTTCCTGAAGTTGTCGACGGGCTCTCGGCGCCGGTTCAATCAATGGGCCGTGGCGCACACCGACATGCCAGAGGCCAAGGCCGATCAGGGCGATGAGCGCGACCAATGCCTGGGGGAAATAGCGCAGCAACAAGGTCAGCAAGCTGTCGTGATCGGTGTTGAACAGCAGCGTCACCTGGGTGTCCGCGGTCAGGTACCAGAGCAGCCAGGCATTGTCGTACTCGTCGATGGCCGGGGTTTTCCACAGGTCGGCGTCGGTGACCACAATGATCGAGCCGAGCCCTTGGTTGAGCTGCATCATGTGCGTGGCCTTGCCGCTGTTGGCCCAGGCTTGCGCGAGATTGTTCGGGTCTTCGAGATGGAACGCGGTATCGAAGGAGGCGTAGGCCGGGGCGTCTTCATCCTCAAGATACAGTTTGGTCAGGTTGGGGTAAGGATCCTCACCGGTAGCGGGTGGCGGGTCCTTGAGGTCTTTGCTCAGTGACTGGTGCACCTGCACCCGGTCGAGCAGCAGGTCATTGCTTTGGCCGGTTTTTTCATCCCACAGTGATTCGGCGATGAACAACAGGCGCCCACCGGCGCGGGTCCAGTTCATCACTTGGTCAATCTGCCGTGGCGTCATGTTTTGCCGGTCGCCGAGCAACAAAAGGCTGTGCTGGCGCGGGTCCAGCGTCGGCAGCACGTCGAGGCTGTTGGCATGGCCGACGGTAAGGCCCTGTTTGCGCAGGAAGTGTTCGGCGGCCAGATAAGGGTTGGCCTGGGCTTCGGGCGAAGGGCCGTGATCGATGTCTGCCTGATAGGGCGTTGCCTTGAAAAACAGATAAACACTCAGCGCAGCCAATAGCACCGCGATGAACACGCCGACCGCCAGCCAGAGACGCCGGTTCAATGCGCCGCTCCCGGGCCGAACAGCGCCCGCCAGCCATCACAGAGTTCCTGTTGCACCTGCGCGGGGGGCAGGCGATGCCCGTAGGCCATGTTCTGCCAGTGCCCCGTCAGTTTTTTGCTGAAAGTCAGCAGCGCGGGTTGCTGCAGGTGTTCAACGCGCTCGAGCACTTCACCTTCGGTGTCGGCCGGTTTCAGCGCCATGTTGTAGTCGTGCAGCAAGTGACTGAGCAGGGCGCGATAAAGCAATCCGAGAGCTTCACGCGGGTTGGTTTGCCAGAGGCTTTCCGCACTGGCGGCGATGTCGGCAGGCAGGGTTTCACGGTTGAGGTCCAGGCCGAATGCTTGCTGTGGCAGCGGCCGTGCAACTTTGCGCGGCAACCTCGGTCGGCGACTGACGAACGCCTGCAACCAGTCGCGGTAACGCCAGATCAACAAACTGATGACCCCGATCACCGTCCCCCACAGCAGCACTTCAATCAGGGTGGCCAATGCACCGAAACGCTGGTTATCCAGCAACTTGAGCAGCGCCTTCAGCCACTCGGGGGCCTTGCCATCGTCTGGGGTTTCGGTGGCGGATTTGTCTTCGCCGCCAAAACGATAGCGGGTGACCGTTTCCTTGTTCTTGAACGGCGGCTGATCGAGGATCGCCTTGATACTGTCCCGGGACGCCTGGCTGGTCAGAGGCTGCTCCAGCAGACGCGGGCTGTCCGGTGAGATTGCGGGCTCGGCGG
This sequence comes from Pseudomonas sp. BF-RE-21, assembly GCF_019947305.1. NCBI lineage: Bacteria > Pseudomonadati > Pseudomonadota > Gammaproteobacteria > Pseudomonadales > Pseudomonadaceae > Pseudomonas > Pseudomonas sp. BF-RE-21. The sequence continues at coordinate 37,385 of NZ_JAGYGF010000056.1, forward strand.
CCCACACGGTTTGCGCCGCTGGCATCAGCAAAAATGCCGCCAGCAGCAGGGCGACGGCGGTACTGCTCAGACGTTGACGCAGACGACGGAACACCAACTCGATATCCCAGGCCTCCAGCACCGTGCGCCGGTTCAGATAAAGGCTGAAGCCGCAGGCCACGTAAACCGGTTCCCACACCACGAGCACCAACACGTAAAATACGTTGGTCAGGTGTTCCAGCCAGCGCCAGTCTTGTGTGGCGGCGGACAGCAGCGTTTGCCAGCTCCAGTCCAATTCAACCTGTTGCGGCAGGAACAGATAAAACAGCACCATCAAGCCGACCCACAGTGCACTTTCCAGATGTACGCCGATGATCGTCAGCCAGCGCGCTGCGCCGCCGTCGCGTTGCAACAGCACCTGCAAGCGCTGTTGCCGCGCTTGCCCACTCAGGCCTTCGAGTTGCACCACCGGCATCAGGAAACTGCGACTCAGACTCAAGCGTCGCCAGGTGAGGCTGGCGAGCAGTTGTGGCTTGAGCAATCGCGGCCATTGGCGCAGCGCCTGTTTCAAGGTGGGCGTTTCACCGAACATGGCTTTGGACAGGATGTACAGCGGCAGGCGTTCGAACGCCGGTTTCAGCCACCAGAAAATGAAGGCGGCGAGGGACGGTGAATCCCACAACAACAAGGTGAGCAAGGCGAAAACCGGCAAGGTCACCATGGCCCAACTGGTCATCAACAGGCGTCGGTGCCGCTGGCTCAGCAGGACGCCGAGGTCCATGGCTTCCCAGGTTGTTCGAGGGCGGATCACCACGGTCGCGTCACTCAGGCGCATGACGAGTCCGTCCGGCAAACAGCAGATACATTGCTACCAAAAACCACAGCGTCGCGCCGACCAGATACTTGGTCATCGGCGCCGGCGCGGTCATGGATGACCAGTAGGCTTCGATGAATGCAGCGATCAACAGAAACAGCATGACCCCGCAAATCAGTAATACGCTTTTGCGCGCCGCGACTCGCAACGCTTCGGCGCGTGGCAGGCGCCCCGGTGCGATCAATGCCCAGCCCAGTTGCAGGCCGGCGGCACCCGCCAGGGCAATGGCGCTGAGTTCGAAAGCACCGTGGCCGATCACGAACGACCAGAAGGTTTGCCCGTAGCCGATCTGTGTCAGGTGCCCGGCCACCGCGCCGATCATCAAGCCATTGAAGAACAGGAAAAACGCGCTGCCCAGGCCAAACAGCAAACCGCTGGCGAACGTCTGAAAAGCGATGCCGATGTTGTGCATGATGTAGAAGCCGAACATCACCCAGTCTTCGCTGGCCGCCCGCTCCGCTGAGCGACCCAGGTGTCCGGCGTTGGGGTCATACATGCTTTGCATGTCGCTGACCTGTTGTGCCGGGATCAGGTTGTAGACCAGGTCCGGGAACAGATACACCAGCAGCGCGAAGCCGATCAGGCTGCCGAAAAACATCAGGCTGGCGGCAAGCACGAAGCGCCACTGTTCGCGCACCAGCCGCGGAAAATCCGCGAGGATGAAGCCGAGCACATTGGCACCCAGGCGGCTGCGGTGTCGATAAAGTTGTTGATGGCCGCGCAGGACCTGTTGCTGCAACGAGTCGATCAGGAAACTGCTGTATCCACGTTCCTGAGCCAGCGCCAGGTGCTGGCATAGCCGACGATAGTCTTTCGCAAAACTGGCGACACGTGAGGTGTCTTTATTGCGTTCCAGACTGTCGAGCATGAGGGAAAACTGCGCCCATTCAGCCTTGTGGCGATTCTCGAAAAGACTTTGCTTCATGCGGGGCCCAACAAGCCGCGGGCGATGCCGTTGAGTTCCGACACCGCCCGTGGCGCTGGGACGTTCAACGGTTGGGCGAGGATAGAAGCGAGTTCATTGACCCGCGCTTCGGAGAGTTCACCCTGGCGTTCGGCAAACCCGAGGATGGCGCGTTGCTCGGTCAGCGTCATGGCGAAGGCCGGACGTCGCGGTTCGGCGTCGGGTACTTGCGGTCGGGTGAGCGGCTGTTCGCGGTAAATGACCAGCGTGCCGGCGGCGAGGTCGCCGAGGCGTTTGAAGCTGGGGTGTTGCAGGCAACTGATGGCGCCGAGGAAATAGCCGAACGGCAACAGGTCGACAAATCGCAGCAGGTTGCGCAACAGCGAAGCGGACCAGCCGATCGGCGTGCCGTCATCCTGCACCACCCGCAGGCCCATCCATTGCTTGCCCGGCGAGCGCCCCTGATTGAGCACTTCGAACAACACCATGTACCACCAGCTCACTGCGAACAGCAGGATCGAGCCCAGCCCGGCGCCGAGTTTCCCCAGAAACGCGAGGACGATAAACAGCAGACCCAGAATCAGCCCGCGAAGCCCGAGGTCGATGGAGAACGCCAGCGCACGGACCATCAACCCGGCCGGGCGCAGTGGCAAGTCGATGCCTTCCGGCGTTTCAACCTGATACCGCGTATCCAGTGGCGGGGACAGCGTCGCTTTCCTTTGCAGTGCTGTGGTCTCGAGCATGGGCAACCTGATGATGTGGCCTGATCGGGATTCTCTGTGCGTCCGATGCTAGCAGCCTCACGGGGGGAAACGACATAACTATGTATTGCACGGTGCGTGGTCAGAGGTGATTGAATGCAAGATTACTGGCCGGGGCGGGATGTGAACGCCTAGACTTCGCCGATCTTCAGTTCAGGAATAGCCCGTGACCTCGATCTTCTGGTACGACTATGAAACCACCGGCATCAACCCGCGTTGCGACCGTCCACTGCAAGTGGCGGGGCTGCGCACTGACTTTGATCTCAATGTCATAGACGAGCCGGTCAATCTTTATTGCCAGCCCAGTGAAGACATCCTGCCGCATCCGGCGGCCTGCGCGATCACCGGCATCACGCCGGGCCAACTGACCGAACACGGTTTGAGCGAAGCCGATTTCATGACGCGGGTTCACGCGCAACTGGCGGCACCGGGCACTTGTGGCGCGGGTTACAACACCTTGCGTTTCGACGACGAGATGACTCGTTACAGCCTGTACCGAAATTTCTTCGACCCCTATGCCCGCGAGTGGCAGGGCGGTAACAGTCGCTGGGACCTGATCGATGTGGTGCGTGCGGCGTATGCCTTGCGGCCCGATGGCCTGGTTTGGCCGACGGACGACGAAGGACGGGTGACGCTCAAACTCGAACGCCTGACCGCTGCCAACGGCATCGATCACGGTAATGCTCACGAAGCGCTGTCGGACGTTCGCGCAACCATCGCACTGGCACGTCTGATCCGGGAAAAACAGCCGAAGCTCTACGACTGGCTGTTTCAGTTGCGCAGCAAACAAAAGGTGATGGATCAGATTCGGCTGTTGCAGCCGATGGTGCATATTTCCGGGCGTTTTTCGGCGGCACGCAGTTATGTCGGCGTGGTGTTGCCGCTGGCCTGGCATCCGCGCAACAAGAACGCGCTGATTGTCTGTGACCTGCACCTGGATCCCCAGGGGTTGCTCGACCTGGATGCCGAGACCTTGCGCCAGCGTTTGTATACCCGCCGCGATGAACTGGCCGAAGGCGAACTGCCGGTGCCGCTCAAACTCATCCACATCAACAAATGCCCGGTGGTGGCGCCGTTGTCGGTGCTTCGTCCCGATGATCAGCAACGACTGGGGCTGGATATGGCGCTTTATCAGGAACGCACGCTGCGACTAAGTGCCGCACAAACAATTTGGCGAGATAAAGTTCAGGCCATTTATGCCCGAGAGGATTTCGCCCAGAGCCAAGACCCTGAACAACAGTTATACGATGGTTTTATCGGTGATCGGGACCGGCGTCTTTGTGAGCAAGTCCGGGCGGCTGACCCGGCGCAATTAGCGCAAGAGCAATGGCCTTTCGATGATGAACGTTTGCCTGAATTATTGTTTCGATATCGCGCACGTAACTTTCCCGAAACGTTGAGTTTCGAAGAGCAAGAACGCTGGCGAGTATTCTGTCAGCAACGTTTGTCAGCGCCCGAGTGCGGGGCACCCAATACCCTGGAAGCATTTGTAGAAGCTGCAGCCCAATTGAACATTACTGCGACGCCATTCCAGCAAGAGGTGCTCAATGAGTGGAACAATTATGTCCAGGCATTGCGCAAACGTTTGAATCTTTGAAAATGAAAATGCACGGGCCTGAATCTCGGGCATAAAAAACGCCAGCGATTGCTGGCGTTCTTTTTTGTCGCGGATGGGTCTGCGACAAGCTTTGCGGCTTAGCCCAGCAGGGTAGCCCAGCCTTCAACCACGTCGCCGCCCCACTTGGCTTTCCACTCTTTCAGAGTTTTGTGGTTGCCACCTTTGGTTTCGATGACTTCGCCGTTGTGCGGGTTTTTGTATTGTTTAACTTTGCGAGCACGCTTGGTGCCAGTAGTTTTTACTGCGCCGCCGCGTGGTGCTTTGGTTTTGGATTCTGGATCCAACAGCGCAATGATGTCACGCAGGGACTTGGAGTATTCGCCCATCAGGGTGCGCAGTTTGCCTTCGAATTCCAGCTCGGTTTGCAGTTTGTCGTCTTGGGACAGGTTCTTCAAACGGGCTTGCAGCTCTTTGATAGCTTCTTCGGTGGCACGATATTCGTTGATCAAGGACATGGGGACTACCTTATGTTGTGCGCTGGATGGCAGGGGACAGTGCGGCAATAATAGTCAGGGTGTTTCATCAAGTAAACATTTAACCGGGGTTTATTTAAATTAGTTGCGATGAATAGGGCGCAAATTGGATGTACAGTTAAATAGTGTGACGCAGGTATCACAGATATTCACAATTGAATGCTTGAAGAATGCTGACAGGATCACCATCGCGCAGGTAACCGACAGCCCTCAACGCTTGTGCCACCGGCCTTCGTGCAACGCGAGGTGTCATCTATACTGCAGTTTTTTTGCGCAATCGCTAGAATGGCGGCCTTTGCGAAGTTCTGGAGTTTCCCCCTCATGCGCACTTTTCGGCTGGTGATTGCTTGCCCGGACCGCGTCGGCATCGTTGCTAAAGTCAGTAACTTTCTGGCGTCACATAACGGCTGGATCACTGAAGCGAGCCACCACTCGGACAATCTCAGTGGCTGGTTTTTCATGCGTCACGAAATTCGTGCCGACTCGCTGCCTTTTGGTATCGAGGCTTTCCGCGAGGCGTTCGCGCCGATTGCCGAAGAGTTCTCGATGAACTGGCGCATTACCGATACCGCGCAGAAGAAGCGCGTGGTGTTGATGGCAAGCCGTGAGTCCCATTGCCTGGCCGACTTGCTGCACCGCTGGCACAGCGATGAACTGGATTGCGAAATCTCCTGCGTGATTTCCAACCATGATGATTTGCGCAGCATGGTCGAGTGGCACGGCATTCCTTACTACCACGTACCGGTCAATCCGCAGGATAAAGAGCCGGCGTTCGCCGAAGTCTCGCGCCTGGTCAAACAGCACGATGCCGAAGTGGTGGTACTTGCCCGCTACATGCAAATCCTGCCGCCCGAGTTGTGCAGCGAGTATGCGCACAAGGTCATCAACATTCACCACAGCTTCCTGCCGTCGTTCGTTGGCGCCAAGCCGTATCACCAGGCTTCCATGCGTGGGGTGAAGTTGATCGGTGCGACGTGCCACTACGTGACCGAAGAGCTGGACGCCGGCCCGATCATCGAGCAAGACGTTGTGCGCGTCAGCCACAGTGACAGCATCGAAGACATGGTGCGTTTCGGTCGCGATGTCGAGAAAATGGTGTTGGCCCGCGGTCTGCGTTATCACTTGGAAGATCGGGTGCTGGTGCACGGTAATAAGACTGTAGTGTTCTGACCGTCACACGACGCGGTTGAAATTCGAAGGGCCTGGGCGTTCAATCGTTCCAGGCCCTTCGCCGTTTCTGCACTGAGGACATGACCATGGCTGATCCACTGGACAAAGCTACTTCCAAGGCTCCCGCGACATTGGGGGAGGGGTGTTTGAGTCGTTATGATCCGGATGATTTGAGTGCCGAAGACGGCACGGAATTTCCCGGTGCGGCGGAGTTGTGGGAGCAATTGAATCCTGAGCCTGACCTTGTAGGAGTTGGCTTGCCGGCGAAGCGGTCTTGAGGTCTGGCGTTCGCTTGTTTTGATTGTGTACATATCCGTTTCTTTGGTAACGGCGGCTATTGGTTTCGCCCTTACGGCGAGTCACTTTGGAAAAGCCCCAAAGTAACCAAAAGGCTCTTGCCCCTTTCGTTCGGTGCCTCGCTAAGGCTCGGCATGCCCTCGCTCCGGTCCTGCTCCGTGGGCCCGCCGCCATCGGCCATCCATGGCCGGGGGCGGCTAACCCGGCATCCATGCCGGGTTGCCCACTGCGCAGAACCTCCACTCGGCCTCTCGAGGGGGCGCTCAGATCAAAAGCGGAAGGCGAGCTAACGCTCGGCCTGATGAGTGGTGGAAATCAAAAGCAAACGCGATTCCCTGTAGGAG
>NZ_JAGYGF010000057.1:0-43693 GCF_019947305.1 Pseudomonas sp. BF-RE-21
CGCCATCGCCGGCAAGCCGGCTCCTACAAGGGTGAAGGTCTTCTCAAGAATGCCGTCACCAATCAACAGGTATCAGTCGATGTACTCAAACAACTTCACAATCTTCTGCACGCCGGAAACGCCCTGCACCAGATTGGTCGCCTGGGCGGCTTCCTGCTTGGTCAGCAGACCCAGCAAATAGACGATGCCGTTTTCAGTGACAACCTTGATGCGAGAGCCCGGGATGTTCGGATCGGTGAGCATCTGGGTCTTGATCTTGGAGGTCAGCCAGGTGTCGTTCTGGCGGGCGAGGAAGCCGGAAGGCGGCAGCACCTGCAGTTCGTTGTGCACCGTTTTCACGCGCTGCACGGCGGCAGCGGCCTGTTCGGCCTTGGCCTTGAGGTCGGCGCGCGGCGTTTGGCCGGCGAGCAGTACGACGCCGTTGAAGCTGGTGACGACGATGTGCGAATCGTTGTCCAGGGCCGGGTCGGCCTTGGCGATGTTCACGCCGACTTTGGTGTCGATCAGAGAGTCGTCGATCTTGCTGCCTAAGGTGCGTGTGCCGCGATCATCATCGATCGGCGCTTCACGGCTGGCATTCACCACCGAGGTGCAGCCGCTGATGCCGAGGCACAGGGTCAAGGCCAGAAGGCCTAGGCGATTAGGGGTCATTCTTCACTCCCGAACAGTTGGCTGTCGATCAAGTCGCAAAGGCAATGGATCGCCAGCAGGTGGACTTCCTGAATACGTGCGGTGACGTTGGCCGGTACGCGAATCTCGACGTCCTCGGGCAATAGCAGCGACGCCATGCCGCCGCCATCGCGGCCCGTCAATGCTACGACAATCATTTCGCGATCATGTGCGGCCTGGATCGCTTGAATAATGTTCGCCGAGTTGCCGCTGGTGGAAATCGCCAGCAGTACGTCGCCTGGCTGGCCGAGCGCGCGGATCTGCTTGGAGAAGATTTCGTTGTAGCTGTAGTCGTTGGCGATCGAGGTGATCGTCGAACTGTCGGTGGTCAACGCGATGGCCGGCAGGCTCGGGCGCTCACGTTCAAAGCGGTTGAGCAGCTCGGACGAGAAATGCTGGGCATCGCCCGCGGAACCGCCGTTGCCGCAGGAGAGCATTTTGCCCTCGTTGAGCAGGGCGTTGACCATCACTTGGCTGGCTTGCTCGATGTGCGGTGCAAGTACGTCCATCGCCATTTGCTTGGTGTCGATACTGGCCTGAAAAAGCTGGCGAATTCGGGATTGCATGTCCATCTGTGTGACCTTAATTAGCGCGGCTACTCGGCACATGAATGTGCAGCCCGCAAAGCAAAGAGCAAAATTGTCGGGTGAAAGTGTCCGGTTCGGGACGCACGCGATCAGCTGTCGAAGGCATTCTGCAGCCAGTTCAACTGATCGAGGCTGCTATCGATGGCAACCACGTCGAAACGGCAAGGGGAATTGGCCCAACGCGACTCGCGCTGAAGAAAATACTGCGCGGCAAAAATCAGTTTCTGCCGTTTGCGCTCATCGATGCTATCGAGCGCGCCACCCCATTGAGTGTTTTTTCTGTAGCGAACTTCAACGAATACTACTGTATCGCCATCAAGCATGACCAGATCAAGCTCGCCGCGTTTACACAACCAGTTCTGCGCCAGCAGGCGCAGACCCTGTTGTTGCAGATGCTCGAGCGCATGGCGCTCGGCATCTTTACCGCTTTGCTGGCGTGACCGGTCAGGCATCAGCGCGGGGTGTCCGGCAGGCGTTGAACCTGGCCGTTGGCGAACTGTGCCCACGGCAACTGGCGCACGACGCGCTGGTTCTGAGTCATGCCCAGGCTACCCGATTGACCTTCGATGCGGCTGTCCGGCAGCGCCTTGAGTTGCCCCAGGCGCGGAGCCAGGCGGTAGGCGTCGACGCCCATCGCATACAAACGACCCAGGCTGCCGGCGGCTTGTGGCCATTGTGTGGTCACTTGCTTGCGCAGCGGATCATTGGCGTCCAGCAACCATGGGGTTTCGCAGAAGCGAATGCCGTTCATGTCGTTGTACTGGTTCACGTCGCCGCTGGCACTGAATACGTGGGAGGTGGCATAAACCGGCACATCGCCTGCGTATTGGAAGTTCAGGGTCGGTTTGATCTGCTGGGCTTGCTGAGGTGTGGCGGCCAGGAAGATGAACTCGATGTCCTGGCGACGCGAAGGCTGGGCAGCGACCTGCGAACCGACGGTGCTTTGCAGGCTCTTGGCGCGGCCTTCGCTCTGGCGCAGCTGGAACATGTCGGCAATCTGCTGGGCCAGTTGCACTGGCTGATCAACGCGCTCGGTGGCAACGATGCTGCCGCCGTTTGCCTGCCAGTCCTGGCTGAACGCTCGGAGTACGCGGTCGCCCCATTCGCCTTTTGGCACCATGATCGCGGCGCGATGCAGGCCATCGGCGCGAGCGCGACGGGACACTTCGCGGGCTTCGTCTTCAGCGGCAAGACCGAACTGGAACAACTGGGCCGGGCCTTGTTCGCCTTCGCTGTAGTTCAGCGCCAGGGTCGTGATCGGCAGCTGCGGGCGAGTGCTGAGCTGTTTGACCAGTGGTTTTTCCAGCGGACCGACAACCAGTTGCACGCCATCGGCCTGAGCCTTGCGATAGAACTCGTCAAGGGAAGTCAGGCGCGAGCTGTCATAGAACTCGATGGCAGGCGGCTTCTGGCCGGCCTGTTGAGCCTGGTAGTGCGCTGCCATGAAACCTTCGCGAAGCGCTTTGCCAACCGATGCCAGCGGGCCGTCTTGCGGCAGCAGCAGGGCGATCTTGCTCAGAGGCTGGCTGGCCAGTTCCTTGAGTTTGGTCAGTGACAGCGGCAACTGAATGGCGGCTGGGTGTTTAGGGTTCTGGGCGCGCCAGTTGTCGATCGCAGCTTGTTGTTGCTCAAGCGTGCCGGCCGTTTTAACCGCCAGCGCCAGGCCCATCCAGCCACCGAGGTCGTCCTTGGTGGTTGGTTGCAATTGGTCGGTTGGCAGCGAAGCGATCAGGGTCCAGATCGCTTCGTGGTTTTTGCCTGCCGCTTCACCGCTCAACATCGGCGCGATGAAAATACGCTCCCGTGCGGCGGCGAGGGTCTGGCCATCGGCCTCAAGGGCGCGGGCGTGCACGGTGCCGGTGCGAATCTGTTGTTCCTCCGGCAATTCACCCAGGCGTTGCAGGCTTGGATGGCTCAAAGCGGTCAGCGCCGCTTTCGGCTGATTGCGGGTCATGGCCAGTTCAGCCGCCAGTGTGTTGGCGAAGACCTGTTGGCCTGGCTTGAGTTGCTCGACCGGCACTTGTTGCAGGATTTGCGCGGACTGGCCGGCATTGCCCTGGCGATAAGCGAGGTCGGCCGCGCTCAGGCGAAACAGCGCGGCTTGTTCCGGCGTTTTGCTTTTGGCGGCCTGATCGAGCAGTTGCTCGATACTGGCATCCGGGGTCCGTGGAAGTTCGCCAAGGCTGGAAGAGGGCGAGCTGGCGCAAGCCGCCAGCAAGGCAGCGAGGCAGAGGGCAGTGAACAGCCGCAGGCAAGCGATCATGTAGTGTTCCTGATACTCGATCAAATAAGCGTGGAATTGTACCCAAGCACTGGCCGGGGCGCGATGCTACTGGCGTGAATCGATCAATTTAGCTCGTACAAATGTTGCAGCACTGCACCGTAGCCTGAAAAACCCGGGGTTGCTTGCGCGTATCGCAATCGTCGCTACGCGCTACAATGGCGGCTTTTACCGATCATGAGGTGTGCGCTTTGACTGCTCCAGGTGCTTTGAATTCCGCTGCTGGCTCGCTTTATGTGGTGGCGACGCCCATCGGCAACCTGGACGACATCAGTGCGCGCGCGCTGAAGATCCTGCGCGAAGTGGCATTGATCGCTGCCGAAGACACCCGTCACTCCCAGCGGTTGATGCAGCATTTCGGCATCCCCACGCCGCTGGCGGCTTGCCACGAACACAACGAGCGGGATGAAGGTAGCCGCTTTATTACCCGCCTGCTCGCCGGTGACGATGTGGCGCTGATCTCCGACGCCGGGACGCCGCTGATCTCCGATCCGGGTTATCACCTGGTGCGTCAGGCCCGTGCGGCCGGAATCAATGTCGTGCCGGTCCCGGGGGCTTGTGCATTGATTGCGGCGCTGTCGGCGGCGGGTTTGCCGTCGGACCGTTTTATCTTCGAAGGCTTCCTGCCGGCCAAGGCGGTCGGTCGTCGGGCTCGTCTGGAGCTGGTAAAGGAAGAGCCGCGCACGCTGATTTTCTACGAGGCCCCGCACCGGATCCTGGAATGCCTGCAAGACATGGAGCTGGTCTTCGGTGGCGAGCGTCTGGCGTTGCTGGCGCGCGAACTGACCAAAACCTTCGAAACCCTGAAAGGCCTGCCATTGGCCGAGCTGCGCGAGTTTGTCGAGTCGGACAGCAATCAGCAGCGCGGTGAGTGCGTGGTGTTGGTGGCGGGCTGGTCCGCCCCCGAGACGGAAGATGCCGTCAGCAGTGAAGCCATGCGCATCCTCAATCTGTTGCTCGAAGAAATGCCGCTCAAGCGGGCCGCAGCATTGGCCGCGCAAATTACCGGCGAACGCAAGAATGTCCTGTATCAGGTCGCGCTGGATAAGCAGAAGGGCGAGTAAATCCCGACGTGCAGGCGTGGCTGATGGCGTTTAACGCTTGTTCTTCGGCCGCTCTGCCGTTAACCTTCGCGGCGGAGAGTCGATCGGACAGTCGCTGCCCTCTATGAAAATTAGGGGGGGGAGGAAAGTCCGGGCTCCATAGGGCGAAGTGCCAGGTAATGCCTGGGAGGCGTGAGCCTACGGAAAGTGCCACAGAAAATAACCGCCTAAGCGCTTCGGCGCCGGTAAGGGTGAAAAGGTGCGGTAAGAGCGCACCGCACGTCTGGCAACAGTTCGTGGCTAGGTAAACCCCACTTGGAGCAAGACCAAATAGGGTCCCAAGGCGTGGCCCGCGCTGGGACCGGGTAGGTTGCTAAAGATGTCCAGTGATGGCCATCGTAGACGAATGACTGTTCAAGACAGAACCCGGCTTACAGATCGACTCTCCACCTTTTTCCCTCCCTGTTTGAATCGTTGAGCAGGGCGCTCGTAATGGCAATTTCCCTCCTGCACAATCAATCGCATAACCTCTTTTGTAATACCGAAAAAATCTTACTCTTAACAAACTACTTTAACTTCTGAACGCAGCCTTCTGTGCTGATTCAAGTTATCGAGCAAATTCATCCGCCAGATTGCCGTTACCCCTCCCAATACGCTCCTAAATCTCAGTTCTGTAAGGGTTTTCCTTTAATCCGCGCCTTGACGGTGCGGTGGCCGCATTCCTATAGTGTGCGCAAGTGGTGGAAAGTGGCATGAAGTGGGTTTTTTGAACGCAAAACGCTAATATTTGGAGAAACGCTGACGTGTTTCGCGGAGCTAACGCTATCAGTCTCGACGCAAAGGGCCGTCTCGCCATGCCGAGCCGGTACCGTGACGAGCTCGTTTCGCGTAGTTCCGGTCAGTTAATCGTCACAATTGATGCCGTTGATCCGTGTTTGTGTGTTTACCCCCTCGATGAGTGGGAAATTATTGAAACCAAACTGCGCGCACTGCCTTCGCTTCGCGAAGAGAACCGCCGCCTGCAACGTTTACTGATTGGTAATGCCGTCGACCTCGAGCTCGATGGCAGTGGTCGTTTCCTGGTTCCGCCGCGTCTTCGTGAATATGCCCGGCTGGATAAGCGCGCGATGCTGGTAGGCCAACTGAACAAGTTCCAATTGTGGGACGAGGATGCCTGGGATGCGGTTTCTGCCGCTGACCTGGCTGCTATTCAACAACCGGGCGCCATGCCTGATGAACTGCGTGATTTGATCCTGTGACTATTGATAGCGGCTTTAACCACATCACCGTACTGCTTGACGAAGCCGTCGAGGCTCTCGCCGTACGTCCTGATGGCTGCTATCTGGACGGCACGTTCGGGCGCGGCGGACACAGCCGGTTGATCCTCAGCCAGCTTGGTCCCGAGGGTCGGTTGCTGGGATTCGACAAGGATCCTCAAGCGATTGCCACCGGGCAGACGCTAGCGGCCGAAGACGGCCGCTTTGTCGTTGTGCAGCGCAGCTTTGCCGAGCTCGGTTCGGAAGTTGCCGAACGCGGTCTGGCCGGCAAGGTCAGCGGTGTTCTGCTTGACCTGGGCGTGTCTTCGCCGCAACTCGACGACCCTGAGCGCGGTTTCAGTTTCCTCAATGATGGCCCGCTGGACATGCGCATGGACCCGTCCCGCGGGATCAGCGCTGCCGAATTCGTCAACACCGCGCCGGTGGAAGAAATCGCCCGGGTGTTCAAGGAATACGGCGAAGAACGTTTCTCCGGCCGCATGGCCCGTGCCGTGGCCGAGCGTCGCGACATCAAGCCGTTCGAACGCACCGGCGATCTGGCTGAAGTCCTGAAAGTCGCCAACCCGGCATGGGAAAAGGGCAAGAACCCTGCGACCCGTGCATTCCAGGGCCTGCGTATTCACGTCAACAACGAACTGGGCGATCTGGAAACCGGCCTTGAAGCTGCGCTGGAATCCCTGGAAATCGGTGGCCGCCTGGTGGTCATCAGTTTTCACTCGCTGGAAGACCGCATCGTCAAACTGTTCATGCGCAAGCTGGTGAAAGGCGAAGCCGACAACCTGCCGCGCAACCTGCCGGTCCGTCACGTCGCGTTCGAACCGAAAATCAAAATCCATGGCAAAGCGCAGTCCGCCTCCGAGGCCGAACTCAAAGCCAACCCACGTTCCCGTAGCGCCGTCATGCGCGTGGCGGAGAAGCTGCGGTGAGCAAGCTTTTCGCCAAGCCACTTCCCGGCGGAAGCTTTTTCATGCTCCTGCTGTTTGTTGGCGTGCTCGTGTCGGCCATCGGCGTGTCGTACAGCGCCCACTGGAACCGTCAGCTGTTGAACTCGCTTTACAACGAGTTGAGCGTGCGCGACAAGGCGCAGGCGGAATGGGGCCGGTTGATTCTCGAGCAGAGCACCTGGACGGCGCACAGCCGCATCGAAGTCCTGGCCACCGAGCAACTGAAGATGCACATTCCTGGCGCCGCTGACGTGCAGATGGTGGCGCCATGATGAAACTCGAAGGCGCACTCTTTCCATGGCGGTTTCGCCTGGTGGTGGGTTTGCTCGGCGTCATGGTCGCGGCAATTTGCTGGCGCATCATTGACCTGCAAGTGGTCGACCGTGCCTTCCTGAAAGGCCAGGGCGACGCGCGCAGCGTTCGTCATATTCCAATTCCGGCTCACCGTGGTCTGATCACCGACCGTAACGGCGAGCCTTTGGCTGTCAGTACTCCGGTCACCACGTTGTGGGCCAACGCCAAGGAAATGCAAACGGCCAAAGAGAAGTGGCCAGCATTGGCGGCCGCGTTGGGTCAGGATCCGAAAGCCCTCGCCGAACGTCTCGAAGCTCAGGCTAATAAAGAATTTATCTATCTGGTGCGCGGGCTGACGCCTGAGCAAGGCCAGTCCGTGCTCGACCTGAAGGTGCCGGGCGTCTACGGCATCGAAGAATTCCGCCGTTTCTACCCGGCCGGTGAAGTGACTGCTCATATGGTCGGCTTTACCGACATTGATGACCACGGTCGTGAAGGTGTCGAGCTGGCCTATGACGAATGGCTCGCCGGTGTCCCTGGCAAGCGGCAGGTCATCAAGGACCGGCGCGGTCGACTTATCAAAGATGTTCAGGTGACCAAAAACGCCAAGGCCGGTAAGCCCTTGGCGTTGTCCATTGACCTGCGTCTGCAATACCTGGCCAACCGCGAACTGCGCAACGCGATCATCGAGAACGGCGCGAAAGCCGGCAGCCTGGTGATCATGGACGTGAAGACCGGCGAGATCCTCGCCATGGTCAACCAGCCGACCTACAACCCGAACAACCGTCGCAACCTGCAACCGGCGATGATGCGTAACCGCGCAATGATCGACGTGTTCGAACCGGGTTCGACCATGAAAGCGATCTCCATGAGTGCCGCGATCGAAACCGGCCGCTGGAAACCGACCGACACCGTCGAGGTGTACCCGGGCAGCCTGCAGATTGGCAAGTACACCATCAAGGACGTATCCAAGACTGAAGGTCCGGTACTCGACCTGACCGGCATTCTGATCAACTCCAGTAACGTCGGCATGAGTAAGGTCGCGTTCGATATCGGCGGCGAAACCATTTTCCGTCTGGCGCAGAAAGTCGGCCTCGGCCAGGACACCGGCCTCGGCTTCCCGGGCGAGCGCGTGGGCAACCTGCCGAACTACCGCGAATGGCGCAAGGCTGAAACCGCCACGCTGTCCTATGGCTACGGTATTTCCGTGACCGCGATCCAGTTGGTCCACGCCTTCTCGGCACTGGCCAACAACGGTCGCCTCGCGCCACTGACCCTGATCAAGACCGACAAGGCGCCGCAAACCACGCAAGTGCTGCCGGAAGCCGTGGCCAAGACCATGCAAACCATGCTGCAACAAGTGATCGAAGCCCCGCGCGGTGTATTCCGTGCGCAAGTGCCGGCGTATCACGTCGGCGGCAAGTCCGGTACCGCGCGTAAAACGTCGGTCGGCACCAAAGGCTATGCCGAGAATTCCTACCGCTCGCTGTTCGCAGGCTTCGGCCCGATGAGCGATCCGCGATACGCCATCGTGGTGGTGATCGATGAACCGACCAAAGCCGGCTATTTCGGTGGCCTGGTATCGGCGCCGGTGTTCAGCAAAGTGATGTCCGGGACCCTGCGCCTGATGAACGTCACGCCGGACAACCTGCCGCCGGTGCAACAAGCCAACGCAACACCGGTTGTTCCGCTGAAAGCCAATGGAGGGCGCGGCTGATGTCTCTGAGCCTGAACAAGATTTTCGCCCACGCCGGCCGCGATCTGTTGATCCGCGAACTGACACTGGACAGCCGTAATGTACGGGCTGGCGATCTGTTTCTTGCCGTTCCTGGTGGCAAGTTTGACGGTCGCGCGCACATTGCCGACGCCTTGCAGCGCGGTGCTGCAGCCGTGGCGTATGAAGTCGAAGGCGCAACCGTGCTGCCGATCACCGACGTGCCACTGATTCCGGTCAAAGGCCTGGCGGCGCAGCTGTCCGATATCGCCGGGCGTTTCTACGGTGAACCGAGCCGCCACCTGAACCTGGTCGGCGTGACCGGCACCAACGGCAAAACCAGCGTGACCCAATTGGTTGCGCAAGCACTGGATTTGCTCGGCCAGCATTGCGGCATTGTCGGCACACTGGGCACCGGTTTCTACGGCGCGCTGGAAAGCGGGCTGCACACCACACCGAACCCGATCGCCGTACAAGCGACCCTCGCCGACCTGAAAAAGGCCGGCGCCAAAGCCGTGGCCATGGAAGTGTCTTCCCATGGTCTGGATCAGGGCCGCGTAACGGCATTGGCGTTTGATGTGGCGGTGATGACCAATCTGTCCCGCGATCATCTGGATTACCACGGCACCATGCAGGCCTACGGCGAAGCCAAGGCCAAGCTGTTCGACTGGAACGATCTGAAATGCCGGGTGGTGAACCTCGACGACGATTTCGGCCGGCAACTGGCTGCTGAAAAACGTGAGTCGCGCTTGATCACCTATAGCCTGCTCGACAGCAGCGCCTACCTGTTTTGCCGCGAAGCGCAGTTCGACGACGAAGGCGTGCGCGCCACGTTGGTCACGCCGCAAGGCGAGCATCATCTGCGCAGCACCTTGCTCGGTCGCTTCAACCTGAGCAACGTCCTGGCTGCGGTCGGGGCCTTGCTCGGTCTCGACTACGCGCTGGACGAAATCCTCAAGGTCCTGCCGAAACTCGAAGGCCCGGCCGGCCGCATGCAGCGCCTGGGCGGCGGTAATCAGCCGCTGGTGGTGGTCGATTACGCCCACACCCCGGATGCGCTGGAAAAAGTATTGATGGCCCTGCGTCCGCACGCCAAAGGTCGCTTGCTGTGCCTGTTCGGCTGCGGCGGTGATCGCGATCGCGGCAAGCGCCCGCTGATGGCTGAAGTGGTCGAGCGTCTTGCTGACGGCGTGCTGGTCACCGATGACAATCCGCGCACCGAAGACCCGGCAGTGATTTTCGATGACATCCGCGCCGGTTTCACCAACGTGGATAAGGTGACGTTTGTCGCTGGTCGTGGCCAGGCCATTGCGCAATTGATCGCCAGTGCTTCGGTGGATGACGTGATTGTCCTGGCCGGTAAAGGTCACGAGGACTATCAGGAAATCAACGGCCAGCGTCATGACTTCTCTGATCTGGTCGAGGCTGATCGCGCACTGACCGCGTGGGAGGTGGCTCATGCTTAAACACTTGAAACTGAGCGAACTGACCGGCGCGCTGAATGGCCGCATGATCATCGCCGATGCCACGTTCGATGGCGTCAGCATCGACAGCCGTGCGATCAAGCCGGGCCAACTGTTTATTGCCTTGACCGGCCCGCGTTTCGACGGCCATGACTATCTGAACGACGTGGCGAACAAAGGCGCGGTGGCTGCCCTGGTCGAGCGCGAAGTGCCCGACAGTGGGCTGCCGCAATTGCTGGTCAAGGACGCCCGTCAGGCCCTTGGGCAACTGGGTGCGATGAACCGTGCTGCGTTTACTCACCCAGTCGCCGCCATCACCGGCTCCAGCGGCAAGACCACGGTCAAGGAAATGCTTGCGAGCATCCTGCGCACACGCGGTCCGGTGTTGGCGACCCGTGGCAACCTGAACAATGATCTCGGCGTGCCGCTGACCTTGCTTGAACTCGCGCCGGAACATACCGCCGCCGTGATCGAGCTGGGTGCTTCGCGGCTCGGCGAAATTGCCTACACCGTCGGCATGACCAAGCCCCACGTGGCCGTGCTCAACAACGCCGGGACCGCCCACGTCGGCGAGTTCGGCGGGCCGGAAAAAATCGTGGAAGCCAAGGGCGAGATTATTGAAGGGCTGGCGGCCGATGGCATCGCCGTGCTCAATCTTGACGACAAGGCCTTCGACATCTGGAAGACCCGCGCCGCCGGTCGCAAAGTGCTGACCTTCGCCCTGAGCAACGTCAGCGCCGACTTCTACGCCAGCGATCTGGACCGCGATGCTCGCGGTTGCCCGGCGTTCAATCTGCACAGCCCTGACGGTGTGGAGCGCGTTCAACTGAACCTGCTCGGCACCCATAACGTCGCCAATGCCATGGCCGCCGCCGCTGCCGCTCACGCCTTGGGCGTGTCGCTGTCCGGCATCGCCACCGGCCTCGGCGCGGTGCAGCCGGTCAAGGGTCGCACCGTCGCGCAACTGGCCAGCAATGGCATGCGCGTGATCGATGACACTTACAACGCGAACCCCACCTCGATGTGCGCGGCCGTTGATATACTCGCCGGCTTTTCCGGCCGCACCGTTCTGGTGCTCGGGGATATCGGCGAGTTGGGCGACTGGGCGGAGCAGGGGCACCGCGACGTGGGCGAGTATGCCCGTGGCAAGGTTTCTGCGCTTTACGCGGTCGGGCCATTGATGACTCACGCCGTAAACGCTTTTGGCGAGCAGGCTTATCACTTCACCACTCAGGCTGAACTGATCAAGGCCCTCGGCGCCGAGCAAGACACAAACACCACCATTTTGATCAAGGGCTCGCGCAGCGCTGCGATGGAAAACATCGTCGCCGCTTTGTGCGGGTCCAGTCTGGAGAAACATTAATGCTGCTGCTGCTAGCGGAGTATCTGCAACAGTTCTACAAAGGCTTCGCGGTCTTTCAGTACCTGACCCTGCGCGGGATTCTCGGTGTGCTGACCGCGCTGGTTTTGTCGCTGTGCTATGGCCCGTGGATGATCCGCACGTTGCAGAACCGTCAGATCGGTCAATCCGTTCGTAACGACGGCCCGCAATCGCACCTGTCCAAATCCGGCACCCCGACCATGGGTGGCGCGCTGATCCTGTCGTCCATCGGCGTCAGCACCTTGCTCTGGGCTGACCTGAGCAACCGCTATGTGTGGACCGTGTTGCTGGTGACGTTGCTGTTCGGTGCCATCGGCTGGGTCGATGACTATCGCAAGGTCATCGAGAAAAACTCCAAAGGCCTGCCGAGCCGCTGGAAGTATTTCTGGCAGTCGGTGTTTGGCCTCGGCGCGGCGATCTTCCTCTATATGACCGCCGCGACGCCGGTTGAAACCACCCTGATCCTGCCAATGCTCAAGGACTACAGCATTCCGCTGGGCGCAGGTTTCATCGTGCTGACTTACTTCGTGATCGTCGGTTCGAGCAACGCGGTCAACCTGACCGACGGCCTCGACGGCCTGGCGATCATGCCGACCGTGATGGTCGGTGGTGGTCTGGGGATCTTCTGCTACCTGTCGGGTAACGTGAAATTCGCCGAATACCTGCTGATCCCGTACGTACCCGGCGCCGGTGAACTGATCGTGTTCTGCGGTGCGTTGATCGGTGCGGGCCTCGGCTTCCTCTGGTTCAACACCTACCCGGCACAAGTCTTCATGGGCGACGTCGGCGCGCTGGCGCTGGGCGCGGCCCTGGGCACCATCGCGGTGATCGTTCGCCAGGAAATCGTCCTGTTCATCATGGGCGGCGTGTTCGTGATGGAGACCCTGTCAGTCGTCATTCAGGTTGCCTCCTTCAAACTGACCGGTCGCCGTGTGTTCCGCATGGCACCGATTCACCACCACTTTGAACTCAAGGGCTGGCCCGAGCCGCGTGTGATCGTCCGTTTCTGGATCATCACCGTGATTCTCGTGCTGGTCGGCCTTGCCACCCTGAAGCTGAGGTAGAAACTCGTGTCTCTGATCGCTTCTGACCACTTCCGCATCGTTGTCGGCCTCGGCAAGAGCGGCATGTCCCTGGTTCGCTTCCTGGCGAACCGGGGCACGTCGTTTGCCGTGGCCGATACGCGGGAAAATCCACCGGAACTGGCCACGCTCAAGCGTGACTATCCGCACGTGGAAGTGCGTTGTGGCGAGCTGGACGTCGAATTCCTGTGCCGCGCCGACGAGCTCTACGTGAGCCCCGGCCTGGCGCTGGCGACCCCGGCCCTGCAGGCGGCCGCCGCTCGTGGCGTGAAGCTGTCCGGCGACATCGAGCTGTTCGCGCGTAACGCGAAGGCGCCGATTGTCGCCATCAGCGGCTCCAATGCGAAAAGCACCGTGACCACGCTGGTGGGCGAGATGGCGGCTGCGGCCGGCAAGCGCGTCGCTGTCGGCGGCAACCTCGGTACGCCGGCGCTGGACCTGCTTCGCGATGACATCGAGTTGTACGTGATGGAACTGTCGAGCTTCCAGCTCGAAACCACCGACCAGCTCAACGCCGAAGTGGCGACCGTGCTCAACGTCAGCGAAGACCACATGGACCGCTACAGCGGCCTGCCGGCCTATCACCTGGCCAAGCACCGGATTTTCCGTGGCGCCAAGCAGTTCGTGGTCAACCGTCAGGACGCCCTGAGCCGTCCGTTGATGGGCGAAGGTCAGCCCTGCTGGACCTTCGGTTTGAGCAAACCCGATTTCAAGGCGTTTGGTATCCGCGAAGAAGACGGCGAGAAATACCTCGCCTTCGAATTCCAGAACCTGATGCCGGTGCGCGAGCTGAAAATTCGCGGCGCCCACAATCAGTCGAATGCTCTGGCAGCGCTAGCCCTGGGCCACGCGGTCGGCCTGCCGTTCGACGCCATGCTGTCGAGCCTGCGCACGTTCGCCGGTCTCGAACATCGCTGCCAGTGGGTTCGTGACCTGGACGGCGTGAGCTACTACAACGATTCCAAAGCCACCAACGTCGGCGCCGCACTGGCCGCCATCGAAGGCCTGGGCGCGGACATCGACGGCAAGGTCGTGCTGATCGCCGGTGGCGACGGCAAGGGTGCCGAGTTCAATGATCTGCGTGATCCGGTGGCGGCCAACTGCCGCGCCGTGATCCTGATGGGCCGCGACTCCGACAAGATCGGTGAGGCCATTGGCGACGCCGTGCCGCTGATCCGCGCTGCTTCGCTGGTTGAAGCGGTGCAGCAATGCCGCGCCGCTGCGCAACCGGGCGACGTGGTGCTGTTGTCGCCGGCCTGCGCCAGTTTCGACATGTTCAAGAATTACGAAGACCGCGGTCACCAGTTCGTCCAGGCAGTGGAGGATCTGGCATGAGCCTGCTCAACATCATCAAGCCGTTTCCTTCGCCGCTCATCACCGGGCGCGGCATCGACCTCGATTTTCCGATGCTCGCCGGTTGCCTGGCCTTGCTCGGCCTCGGACTGGTCATGATCGCCTCGGCTTCGACCGAAGTGGGCGCCGTGCAGTCGGGCAGTGCCCTGTACTACATGACTCGCCACTTGATCTACGTGGTGCTGGGCCTGTCTGCCTGCATCGTTACCATGATGATTCCGATCGCCACCTGGCAACGCCTGGGCTGGCTGATGCTGATCGGTGCGTTCGGCTTGCTGGTGATGGTGATCATTCCGGGGATCGGCCGTGAAGTGAACGGTTCGATGCGCTGGATCGGTTTCAGTTTCTTCAACGTTCAGCCTTCCGAGATTGCCAAGGTGTTCGTGGTGATCTACCTCGCCGGTTATCTGGTGCGTCGCCAGAAAGAAGTGCGTGAAAGCTGGATGGGCTTCTTCAAGCCGTTCATCGTGCTGCTGCCGATGGCGGGCCTGTTGCTGATGGAGCCGGACTTCGGTGCCACCGTCGTGATGATGGGCGCGGCTGCGGCGATGCTGTTCCTTGGCGGGGTCGGGCTGTTCCGGTTCTCGTTGATGGTGGTCCTGGCGGTTGCGGCGGTGGTGTTGTTGATTCAGGTGCAGCCATACCGGATGGCGCGTCTGACCAACTTTGCCGACCCGTGGGCCGACCAGTTCGGCGCCGGTTATCAGTTGTCGCAAGCATTGATCGCGTTCGGTCGCGGTGAGTGGCTGGGCGTAGGCCTGGGCAACAGCGTGCAGAAACAGTTCTACCTGCCGGAAGCCCACACCGACTTCGTGTTCTCGGTTCTGGCCGAAGAGCTGGGTGCCGTGGGTTCCCTGTGCACCGTGGCGCTGTTCGTCTTTGTCTGTATTCGCGGCATGTACATCGGTTATTGGGCCGAGAAGGCCAAGCAGTTCTTTGCTGCCTATATTGCGTACGGTCTGTCGTTCCTGTGGATTGGTCAGTTCCTGATCAATATCGGGGTGAACGTCGGCCTGCTGCCAACCAAAGGCCTGACCTTGCCGTTCCTCAGTTATGGCGGCAGTTCGTTGGTGATCTGCTGTGCCTGTCTCGGCTTGTTGCTGCGCATTGAGTGGGAGAGTCGAACCCACCTGGGCAGTGAGGAGATGGAGTTCCATGAGAGCGACTTCGCCGAGGAGCCGACCCATGGGCGCTAACGTATTGATCATGGCGGGCGGCACCGGCGGACACGTGTTTCCGGCGCTGGCTTGCGCTCGCGAGTTCCAGGCCCGCGGTTACACCGTGCATTGGCTTGGCACGCCGCGTGGCATCGAAAATGACCTGGTGCCGATGGCCGGCATCGAGCTGCACCGGATCAACGCCAGCGGTCTGCGCGGCAAGGGCAAGTTGTCCCTGCTCAAGGCGCCGTTGATGTTGCTCAAATCCGTCTGGCAGGCGCGGGCGATCATTCGCCAGTTGCGGCCGGTGTGCGTGGTCGGTTTCGGTGGTTATGTGACCGGTCCTGGCGGCGTTGCAGCCAAACTGGCCGGTGTGCCGGTGATCGTTCACGAACAGAACGCCGTGGCCGGTACCGCCAATCGGTTGCTGGTGCCGTTGGCCGCCCGAGTCTGTGAAGCGTTCCCCGACACCTTTACCCTGTCGGACAGCCGACGGACCACCGGTAACCCGGTGCGCACCGAGCTGTTCCTCGACACACCGCGACCTGCCCTGGCTGGTCGCAAGGCGCGTTTGCTGATCCTCGGCGGAAGCCTGGGCGCAGAACCGTTGAACAAATTACTGCCTGAAGCCCTGTCGCACGTCGCCCCCGACCTGCGTCCGGACGTGTTCCATCAGGCTGGGAAAAACCACGATGAAGTGACTGCAGAGCGCTATCGCGCGGCTGGCGTCGAGGCGCAAGTGCAGCCTTTCATCAAAGACATGGCCCACGCCTATGGCTGGGCCGACCTGGTGGTGTGCCGCGCAGGCGCGTTGACCATCAGTGAACTGGCTGCCGCCGGTCTGCCCTCGATGCTGGTGCCTTTGCCCCACGCGATCGACGATCACCAGACCCGCAACGCCGATTATTTGGCCCGTGAAGGCGCTGCCTTCCTGATGCCGCAAAGAACGACTGGCGCAGCGGATCTTGCCGCACGCCTGACAGAGGTCCTGATGCAACCACAACGACTCACCGACATGGCCACTGCGGCACGCCGCCTGGCCAAACCCGATGCGACCCGTAACGTGGTCGATACCTGCCTGGAGGTGGCCCATGGTTGAGAATCAGAAAGCCATGCCGCACCCGGAAATGCGCCGTATCCGTCGTATCCACTTCGTCGGTATCGGCGGCGTGGGCATGTGCGGGATCGCCGAAGTGTTGCTGAACCTGGGCTATGAAGTGTCCGGTTCCGACCTGAAAGCTTCGCCGGTCACCGAGCGTCTCGAATCATTCGGCGCCCAGATCTTTATCGGCCACCGTGCCGAGAACGCCGCTGCCGCCGACGTGCTGGTGGTATCGAGCGCGGTGAACACCTCCAACCCGGAAGTCGCCACTGCGCTTGAACGCCGTATTCCGGTGGTGCCGCGTGCCGAGATGCTGGCCGAGCTGATGCGCTATCGCCACGGCATCGCCGTCGCCGGTACCCACGGCAAAACCACCACCACCAGCCTGATCGCTTCGGTATTTGCGGCCGGTGGCCTCGATCCGACGTTCGTCATCGGTGGTCGTCTGAATGCCGCGGGCACCAATGCCCAGCTCGGCACCAGCCGCTACCTGATCGCCGAAGCCGACGAAAGCGACGCCAGCTTCCTGCACTTGCAGCCGCTGGTGGCCGTGGTCACCAACATCGACGCCGACCACATGGCGACCTACGACGGTGACTTCAACAAACTGAAGAAAACCTTCGTCGAGTTCCTGCACAACCTGCCGTTCTACGGTCTGGCGGTGGTGTGCCTGGACGATCCGGTGGTGCGTGAAATTCTGCCGCAGGTCAAACGTCCGGTCGTCACGTACGGTTTCGGCGATGACTGCGATGTGCGTGCGATCAATGTGCGTCAGCAGGGCATGCAGACTTTCTTCACCGTGCTGCGTCCTGACCGCGAGCCGCTGGATGTCTCGGTGAACATGCCGGGCAACCACAACGTGCTGAACGCGCTGGCCACCATCTGCATCGCCACTGACGAAGGCGTCAGCGATGAAGCCATCGTCCAGGGCCTGTCCGGGTTCCAGGGTGTCGGCCGACGCTTCCAGGTCTATGGCGAACTGCCGGTCGAAGATGGCAGCGTGATGCTGGTCGACGACTACGGTCACCACCCGACCGAAGTCGCGGCCGTGATCAAGGCCGTGCGTGGTGGCTGGCCGGAGCGCCGTCTGGTGATGGTCTACCAGCCGCACCGTTACAGCCGCACCCGCGACCTGTACGACGATTTCGTCAATGTACTGGCCGACGCCAACGTGCTGTTGCTGATGGAAGTCTATCCGGCCGGCGAAGAGCCGATCCCGGGTGCCGACAGCCGCAAGCTGTGCAACAGCATCCGTCAGCGCGGTCAGCTCGACCCGATCTACATCGAGCGCGGTGTCGATCTCGCGCCTGTCGTCAAGCCGCTGCTGCGTGCCGGCGACATCCTGTTGTGCCAGGGCGCCGGTGATATCGGCGGTCTCGCACCGAAACTGTTGAAGAGTCCGTTGTTCGCTGGCGCCGTTGCCGCGCCAAGCGTGGGGAAGTTGAAATGACTGCTGCTTACGCCAACCTCGTCTCCACTGTCGCGCCGAAAGATTTCGGCCGCGTTGCCGTGCTGTTCGGCGGCAAGAGTGCGGAGCGTGAAGTTTCCCTGAAGTCGGGCAACGCGGTTCTCGCAGCGCTGCAAAGCGCCGGTGTGGACGCGTTCGGTCTCGATGTCGGTGATGACCTGTTGCAGCGTTTGCTCAACGATAAAATCGACCGCGCGTTCATCATTCTCCACGGTCGTGGCGGTGAAGACGGCAGCATGCAAGGCCTGCTGGAATGCCTGGGCATTCCGTACACCGGCAGCGGCATTCTGGCGTCGGCGTTGGCCATGGACAAGCTGCGCACCAAGCAGGTGTGGCACAGCCTCGGCATTCCGACGCCACGCCACGCGGTACTGAGCTCCGAGGCCGATTGTATTTCGGCGGCGACGGAACTGGG
This sequence comes from Pseudomonas sp. BF-RE-21, assembly GCF_019947305.1. Taxonomy (NCBI): domain Bacteria; kingdom Pseudomonadati; phylum Pseudomonadota; class Gammaproteobacteria; order Pseudomonadales; family Pseudomonadaceae; genus Pseudomonas; species Pseudomonas sp. BF-RE-21. Next base: position 18,231 of record NZ_JAGYGF010000057.1, read on the forward strand.
CTTCCCTTTGATCGTCAAACCGGCCCATGAAGGTTCAAGTATCGGGATGGCCAAAGTGACTTCCGCGCCGGAGTTGATCGACGCGTGGAAAGCGGCCAGTACCTACGATTCGCAAGTGTTGGTCGAGCAATGGATTCAAGGTCCGGAGTTCACCATCGCCACCCTGCGTGACCAGGTGTTGCCACCGATTGCCCTGGGCACGACACACAGTTTCTACGACTACGACGCCAAGTACGTGGCTTCCGATACCCAGTACCGGATCCCGTGCGGCCTCGACAGCAACAAGGAAAAAGAACTGATGGACCTCACGGCGAAAGCCTGTGAGGCGCTGGGTATCGCCGGTTGGGGCAGGGCTGACGTGATGCAGGACGCCGACGGGCAGTTCTGGTTCCTGGAAGTCAACACCGCACCGGGCATGACCGATCACAGTCTGGTCCCGATGGCGGCCCGTGCCGCCGGTCTGGATTTCCAGCAATTGGTCCTGGCGATCCTGGCCGCCAGTGTTGAGGTTCGAGGGTAAGACCATGCAAGGCGCACAGCTAAGACATCAGCCCCCTCCAGCACCCGGCCGCAAGCCGGTGCCGCGGGGTGCCAGCCGAATGGTGGCCAAAGAGCCGATGTCTGCGCGCCTGCCGAAAGCCAATTTTGGTTTTCTGAAAAGCCTGTTCTGGCCAGTGCTGCTGGTCGCGCTGGGGTTTGGCACTTACGAAGGCGCACAGCGTTTGCTGCCGTACGCCGACCGGCCAATCACCAAGATCGCGGTGCAGGGCGACCTGAGTTACATCAGCCAGCAAGCGGTGCAGCAGCGAATCGCCCCGTACGTGGCGTCGAGCTTCTTCACTATCGACCTGGCGAGCATGCGCACCGAGCTGGAACAGATGCCATGGATTGCCCACGCCGAAGTGCGTCGGGTGTGGCCGGATCAAGTGGTGATCCGCCTGGAAGAACAACTGCCGGTGGCCCGTTGGGGCGACGAATCGCTGTTGAACAACCAGGGTCAGGCGTTCACCCCGCGTGAGCTGGCGAACTACGAACACTTGCCACAGCTGTTCGGCCCACAACGGGCTCAGCAGCAAGTGATGCAGCAATACCAGGTGCTGAGCCAGATGCTCAGGCCGTTGGGCTTCTCGATTGCACGCCTGGAGTTGCGTGAACGAGGCAGCTGGTTCCTGACCACCGGCGCCGGCAGTTCGGGCCCGGGGATCGAACTGCTGCTGGGCCGCGGCAACCTGGTGGAAAAGATGCGCCGCTTCATTGCCATCTACGACAAGACGCTTAAAGAACAGATTACGAACATTGCGCGCATCGATCTGCGCTACGCCAACGGCCTCGCTGTTGGCTGGCGGGAACCTGTAGCGCCTACGACAGCCCAACCCGCTGTCGCGAAGAATTAAGAGAGGCAGGACCCATGGCAAACGTGCAAAGCGGCAAAATGATCGTCGGTCTCGATATCGGCACCTCCAAGGTGGTGGCGCTGGTAGGCGAGGTCTCGGACGACGGCACGCTGGAAATCGTCGGGATCGGCACTCATCCGTCCCGCGGCCTGAAAAAAGGCGTGGTGGTGAACATCGAGTCCACCGTGCAATCGATCCAGCGCGCCATCGAAGAAGCGCAGCTGATGGCCGGTTGCCGGATCCACTCGGCGTTCGTCGGCGTGGCCGGCAATCACATCCGCAGCCTGAACTCCCACGGCATCGTTGCGATTCGTGATCGCGAAGTCAGCTCCGCCGACCTTGAGCGCGTTCTCGACGCTGCCCAGGCTGTGGCGATCCCGGCTGACCAGCGCGTGCTGCACACCCTGCCGCAGGATTACGTGATCGATAACCAGGAAGGCGTGCGTGAGCCTCTGGGCATGTCCGGCGTACGTCTGGAAGCCAAGGTCCACGTGGTCACCTGCGCCGTCAACGCCGCACAGAACATTGAAAAATGCGTGCGCCGCTGCGGTCTGGAAATCGACGACATCATTCTCGAGCAACTGGCGTCCGCGTACTCGGTACTGACCGACGACGAGAAAGAGCTGGGCGTGTGCCTGGTGGACATCGGCGGTGGCACCACCGACATCGCGATCTTCACCGAAGGCGCGATCCGTCACACCGCAGTGATCCCGATTGCGGGCGATCAGGTGACCAACGACATCGCCATGGCGTTGCGCACCCCGACCCAGTACGCCGAAGAAATCAAGATTCGCTACGCCTGTGCCCTGGCCAAGCTGGCCGGTGCCGGTGAAACCATCAAGGTCCCGAGCGTTGGCGACCGTCCACCGCGCGAGCTGTCCCGCCAGGCCCTGGCCGAAGTGGTCGAGCCGCGTTACGACGAACTGTTCACGCTGATCCAGGCTGAACTGCGCCGCAGCGGCTACGAAGACCTGATCCCGGCCGGCATCGTGCTGACCGGTGGTACGTCGAAGATGGAAGGCGCGGTCGAACTGGCCGAAGAGATTTTCCACATGCCGGTCCGCCTGGGCGTGCCGCATGGCGTGAAGGGTCTCGACGACGTGGTGCGCAACCCGATTTATTCCACCGGCGTCGGCCTGTTGATGTACGGCCTGCAGAAGCAGTCCGACGGGATTTCGTTCTCGGGCATCAGCAGCCGCGACAGCTACAGCAATGACGAACCGAAAGCCGCCTTGCTCGATCGCATCAAGAGCTGGGTACAAGGCAACTTCTGAAGAATTACCGCAGCACCGTTGTAGATACAGGCAGTAGGCGAAAAAACTAGAGAATCAAAGGAGAGGGAAAATGTTCGAACTCGTAGACAACATCCCCGCAAGCCCGGTCATTAAGGTTATCGGTGTTGGCGGAGGCGGCGGCAACGCTGTCAATCACATGGTCAAGAGCAACATTGAAGGCGTTGAATTCATCTGCGCCAACACTGATGCCCAGGCGCTGAAGAGCATCAGCGCGCGGACCATCCTGCAACTGGGCACCAGCGTGACCAAAGGTCTCGGCGCCGGCGCCAACCCTGAAGTAGGTCGTCAGGCCGCTCTCGAAGATCGCGAGCGCATTGCCGAAGTCCTGCAGGGCACCAACATGGTGTTCATCACCACCGGCATGGGCGGCGGTACCGGTACCGGTGCTGCGCCGATCATTGCTGAAGTGGCCAAGGAAATGGGGATCCTCACCGTTGCGGTGGTGACCCGTCCGTTCCCGTTCGAAGGTCGCAAGCGTATGCAACTGGCCGACGAAGGCATCCGCCTGCTGTCGGAAAGCGTCGACTCGTTGATCACCATTCCCAACGAGAAGCTGCTGACCATCCTCGGTAAAGACGCCAGCCTGCTGTCGGCTTTCGCCAAGGCAGACGATGTACTGGCCGGTGCCGTTCGCGGTATCTCCGACATCATCAAGCGTCCGGGCATGATCAACGTCGACTTTGCCGACGTTCGTACCGTGATGAGTGAAATGGGCATGGCGATGATGGGCACTGGCTGCGCCAGTGGTCCGAACCGTGCACGCGAAGCTACCGAAGCGGCCATTCGCAACCCGCTGCTGGAAGACGTGAACCTGCAAGGTGCACGCGGCATCCTGGTGAACATCACCGCCGGTCCTGACCTGTCTCTGGGTGAGTACTCCGACGTGGGTAGCATCATCGAAGCCTTCGCTTCCGAGCACGCGATGGTCAAGGTCGGTACCGTTATCGATCCGGACATGCGCGACGAGCTGCACGTAACAGTCGTTGCCACCGGTCTGGGCGCGAAAATCGAGAAGCCTGTGAAGGTCATCGACAATACCGTTCACACTTCCATGGCGCCGCAACCGCAACAATCGGCTCCCGCTCGTCAGGAAGCTCCAGCGGTGAACTACCGTGACCTGGACCGTCCGACCGTCATGCGCAACCAGGCTCAGGCCGGTGCTGCGACTGCCGCGAAGATGAATCCGCAAGATGATCTGGACTACCTGGACATCCCGGCTTTCCTGCGTCGTCAGGCCGATTAATGGAATGTATCAGGGCTATGAAGGTGATTGGTGTTCAGCAAAGGTCTGGTCTGCTATCATCGCCAGCCTTTGTTGATACCAGTTCGCAATTTGCGCTGAAGCGGCCCAAGCCATGATTAAACAACGCACACTGAAAAATATTATCCGTGCCACCGGTGTAGGTCTGCACTCCGGGGAGAAGGTATACCTGACCCTCAAGCCTGCACCGATCGACACCGGAATCGTCTTTCGCCGTGCCGACCTCGATCCAGTGGTCGAGATCCCGGCTCGTGCTGCCAACGTCGGCGAGACAACTATGTCGACGACGCTGGTCAACGGTGACGTGAAAGTGGACACGGTTGAGCACTTGCTCTCGGCCATGGCCGGCCTGGGCATCGATAACGCCTACGTCGAGCTCTCCGCGTCCGAAGTCCCGATCATGGATGGTAGCGCTGGACCTTTCGTTTTCCTGATTCAATCGGCCGGCCTGGAAGAACAGGACGCAGCCAAGAAGTTCATCCGGATCCTGCGGGAAGTGACAGTGGAAGACGGCGACAAGCGCGCCACTTTCGTCCCTTTCGAAGGCTTCAAGGTGAGTTTCGAGATCGATTTCGATCACCCGGTTTTCCGTAACCGCACACAAAGTGCAAGCGTGGATTTTTCCAGCACTTCGTTCGTAAAAGAAGTCAGCCGCGCCCGTACCTTTGGTTTCATGAGTGACATCGAGTACCTGCGCAAGCACAACCTCGCACTCGGCGGTAGCGTTGAAAACGCTATTGTGGTCGACGCGGATGGTGTACTGAACGAAGACGGCCTTCGCTATGAAGACGAATTCGTGAAGCACAAGATCCTCGATGCAATTGGTGACCTCTACCTGCTGGGCAATAGCCTGATTGGTGAGTTCAAGGGCTTCAAGTCCGGACATGCATTGAACAACCAGCTGCTGCGCAAGTTGATTGAGCAGCCAGATGCTTGGGAAGTCGTGACTTTCGAAGACGCCAGCACTGCACCGATCTCTTACATGCGTCCGGTTGCGGCGGTGTAAGTAAAAACCTCTCTAGTTTTTAAAGGCTGCCTTCGGGTGGCCTTTTTTTATGCCTGCCAGAAAGTTATGCGGTGGTAGTGATGACGCCTTCGCGGGCAAGCCTCGCTCCTACAGGGTACGCATTGCACTTGTAGGAGCGAGGCTTGCCCGCGAAGAGGCCGGCCGCTACAGCGAAGATCTCACTCCGTAGCCACCACCCGATTGCGCCCACTTTCCTTGGCCTGGTACAGCGCTTTGTCCGCCGCAAACAGCAACTGTTCAAGGCTGGTATCGGTGGTCGAAGTCCAGGTACTGATGCCGATACTGACAGTAATCGGCGATTCCACGCCCGCCACAAACGGCAGTTGTTCCACCGCAGACCGAATGTGTTCAGCAATTTGCCGCGCGCCTGCGCTGTCCGTTTCCGCCAGCACCACCGAGAACTCCTCCCCTCCGTAGCGGGCGACCAGATCCGTTGGGCGCCGCACGTTCTCGGCGATCACCTTGGCCAGTGCCCGTAGCGCATCGTCACCCGCCTGATGGCCATGTTGATCGTTGAACGCCTTGAAGTGGTCGGCATCGATCATCAACACCGACAGCGGTTTGCCGGAGCGTTGCGCGCGAAACCACTCATGGCGCAGGGTTTGATCGAGCGTTCGGCGGTTGGCTACACCGGTCAAGGCATCGGTGGCGGCCAGTTGTGCCAGCTCGTGTTCGGCGTTGTGACGCCGGCGCAACTCACGGCGTAGCAACCACGTCAGCCACAGCAGGCTTACGCACAAGGCTACGGTTGCAGAGCTGACCACCACTGCCGTGCGCTTCCAGGCCGCAAAAACTTCATCACTGGACAGCGCAACGATGACGATCAGTGGCAAATTTCCGACCTTGGAAAAGGTGTACAGACGCTTGTCACGGTATCGATCGGACATGCTGGTGAAGCTGCCATTGCCTTCTTTGACGATGCGCTGGAAATTGGGGCGATTACTGAAATCCTTGCCAATCAGCTCTTCGGCCAGGCGTGGTTGTTGGGCCAGGAGAATCCCATTCTTGCTGATCAGATTGACCGTGCTATCGCGGCCGATGCTCAAACTGTTGAACAACTGATCGAAGTAACTCAAGCGCATGGCGGCTTCGGCTACTCCCAGAAACTCACCCTGGGAGCCGCTCAGCCGTCGACTGAAACTGATACGCCAATCCTGTTCGGGCGACCTGGCTCTAAAGGGGGGGCTGATGAACATGCCCGGGTCCGGGTTGTTCACGTGAGATTGAAAGTATTCGCGATCGGCGTAGTTGCCTTGCCTGGGCTCCACCGAAGCCGAGTCGGCGATCACGTCGCCCTTGTTGTCGAGCAACAAAATATTGCCCTTGTACGGCGCGGCAGTGGCGCGGTCGAAATAGGCCATATGGCGAATGGCTGGAGATACGCTCTTGAGATCCTCTCGCTGGGAGGCGGCGATCAAGCCCAGCAGGGAAATATCATAGAGTTCGACATTGCGCAGCACGTCGGCGTCGATCAATTGCACGATGTTGTTGGCGGCGCGAGCGGCGGACAATTCGGCGTTGGCGCGCTCACGGATCAGCAGAAACGTCACGATGCTGAGTATCGCAATCACCAACAGCACACTGCCGAGAATCAGAAGTCGCTCCGATCGTGTCGACCCGATCGGATCTTGAGATTTCACACTGCTCACACTCATGGTTCTGGCTTCTGCAAATAAGGTGTTATGAAAGTTTTTTACAAGAGTCGGGCAGAGTCCCAGAAACCGGTCGCGTCCAGAGGGCTTGTATAAAGGCCGGATAAAAAAAAGGCCAGCAAAAGATGCTGGCCTTTTGCTTAGCGAAGCTTAGAAGACATTCAGCGTGTAGTCGACGATCAGCCGATATTCATCAGTGTCCTGATCCAGCGCGCCATAACCGTTGCCCCCACGGTTGGTGGCCCATTGCAGGCGCACCGCCAGGTCCTTGGTCTTGCCGCCCTGGACCACGTACTTCAGATCAATGTCACGCTCCCAGTGCTTGGCATTTTTGCCGTCGGCGCTGTACCACGAGGCGTAGCCGCGGCTGTCTGGATCGGCTTTGGTCAGGTCCAGCTCGCCCCGGGAGTAAGACACCGCCGAGGTCAGGCCGGGTAGGCCGAGTCCGATAAAGTCGTAGGCGTACTTGAGTTTCCACGAGCGTTCATTCGGGCCATTGAAGTCGGAATACTGCTGGGAGTTGTCGAGAAAAATGCTGTCGCCCTGGCTGATGTAGTCGAACGGCGTGTTGCCGTTGACCCGCTGGTACGCGGCGGTGACGCTGTGATTGCCCACGCCGACGGTGAAATGCAGGCTGTAAGTGTTGTTGTCGATGTTGCCCAGCAGCGCATCGCCGGTGTCCTGCGTGTGATAAACGTGCAGGCCCGGATTGAGACTGATCAGTTCGTTCAGCGCGTAGGTGTAATCCAGGTCGTAGTAGTACTGGTTCCAGATGTCCTTGAGTTCGGCGGCGTAAAGGCTGCTGGTCAACCCCGGCAGGCCGCTCCAGGCTACGCCGGCCCAGTTCAGGTGCTGGCTTTCGTCGCCCTCGGCGAGGCTGCCATAGGACGTGCCGATGCGCGTATGACCGCTTTGGTTGTAGGGCTTGGTGAAACTCGCCTGGCCACCTTCGATCAGAAAGCCGTCGAAGCTGTGATTGGTCAAGCTGACGCCGCGAAAGGTCTGCGGCAGCATGCGCGTCTCGCCGCCGGCGATCACCGGGTTGGCGAGAAACAGGTCACCGGCCTTCAGCTCGGTATCGAAGGCGCGCATTTTCAGCGTGCCACCCGCCGTCGAAAACGACCCCGGCGCTTTGCCGTTGCCATCGCCGACCGGCAGGATGCTCGAATTATCGGTGCCGCCACCGCCGTCGAGCTTGAGCCCGAGCATGGCGTGGGCATCCAGACCGAAACCGACGGTGCCTTCGGTAAAACCCGATTCGAAGACCCCCAGGAAACCCTGGCCCCATTCAACGTTGTCGTCCGCCTGCTGCAGGCGGTTACGGTTCATGTAGTAGTTGCGGGCATTGAGGTTGAGGCTCGAACCTTCGACAAAACCTTCTTGATCGGCGGCCTTGGCGTTGATCGGCATCGTTACGGCGATTGCAATGAACAGCGGATTGAATCTTTGAGGGAAACGCACTAGCGGTACAGCTCCTTGGGTCTACTGAACACTTCATTGTTTTGAAGTGCGGGATGTTTCTTGTCAGGGAAGACGAACCGGACAGCATTTGAACCACAACAAAAAAAAGCCGCTGATAGCAGCGGCTTTGAAGACAACTTTTCAACAGGAAGAGCCGACGAAAAGTGTCGAGGGAAATAGAGCGATGTGAGCGATCAGCTATCTTTCTCGACCCGTGGCTGGGCCTGAATGGTCGACGCTTGAGGGGTTTGCGCAGCGCCCTGCGCCTTGGCCGTCATTTCGCTCTGATGTTCTTCAAACGCTGCAGCGCGCGCTGCATTGTGTGCGACGAAGGACTGCGACTCTTCAGCCATGGCGAATGGAGAGAGGAACAAAGAGGACAAAACGAAAGCGCTGGCAATACCCATAGTGTTGGACATCTTTAAAACCTTCTTGCTTGGCAAGTGCTGTTTGGTGGCGCAAAGATAAGGATCCTGGCCGATGGGAAACAGAGCCAATTCAATAAAGGACTGTTGCGGGATAAGCAAAGATCACCGATTTGTAGGAGCCAGCTTGCTGGCGATCGGTCTTCAGTTTTGCGCTGTTTTCGAAGACGCCATCGCTGGCAAGCCAGCTCCTACAGGGGGGGGGGGGCGAGATTTTCAGGTCTGTCAGACGGGAAGGTGAATACCGAAGGTATTCATGCCGTGGTCACTGCGCACAAACACATCCCCGCCGTGCATCAACGCAATCGCCTTGACGATCGCCAGCCCCAGGCCGTGGTTGTTGCCACTGTTGCTGCGCGATGCATCGACCCGGTAGAAGCGCTCGAACAATCGCGGCAGATGTTCGTTGGCAATCGGTGCACCGGGGTTTGCCACGCCGATGCTGACTTGATGGTCCTCGACGTCGATCTGCACCTGAATCACCTGTCCGGGCTCGGTGTGTTGCACCGCGTTGCTCAGCAAGTTGATCAACGCCCGACGCAGGTGTGCGATCTCGATCCGTACCTGCGCATCGCCACGGACCTGCACTTGAACCTGCGCGTCTTCAAGAATGAAATCCAGATACTCCAGCGTCGTCGCCACTTCATCCGCCAGCGAGGTGGACGTCAGTTTGGTGGCCTTGCTGCCCTGATCCGCACTGGCGAGGAACAGCATGTCGTTGATGATCGAACGCAGTCGCTCAAGCTCCTCAAGATTCGATTGCAGCACTTCGAAATAGTGTTCCGCCGAACGCCCGCGCGTCAGCGCAACCTGGGTCTGACCAATCAGATTGGTCAGCGGTGAGCGCAGTTCATGTGCGACGTCGGCATTGAACGACTCAAGCCGCGAGTAAGCCTGTTCGACCCGTTCCAGGGTGGAGTTGAACGAGTTGACGAACTGATTGAGCTCCGGCGGCAACGACGATAAGCGCAAACGCCCGGAACGCAGCGGCGGCGCCAGGCGCTGAGCCTCCTGAGACAACTTGATCAACGGCTTGAGGCCGATCCGCGCCACCCAATAACCGAGTGCCGAAGCCAGCAGCACGCCGACAACCGCCAGGCTGATCAGCGCAATCAGCAGATGATGCTGGGTTTGAAAAAACGTCTCGGTGTCGATGCCGATCATAAAGCGCAGCGGCGGGCGTTGATCCTTGGCCGGGAACTGGCTGACCAGCACTTTCATTGGATAAGGCTGGCCCGGCAGCTGCAAATCGCGCATGCCCAGCGGGCCTTCAGCGAAGGCGCGGATCTGCGGCGTCGGGTTGCCATATTCGTAGTGCGGATCGCCGCTGGTGATCCAGAAACTGATGCGTTTGTCTTCTTCGCCGAGCAGCTTGAGCTTGTTGTTGATCTTCACCCAATGCTCGGGCGTGCCGTAACGGCCGACGGTGGATTCGAGCACGCTGTAACGTGCGTCCAGCTCGGCTTCGGGCAGCAAACCCAGGCCTTTGTCGACCTGCTGATAGAGCGCCCAGCCGATCAGCAGAAACACCAAAAGCGCCACCAGCGTGAACATTCCACTGAGGCGCAGGGCAATCGAATTACTGGACACCACGGCTCTCCAGCACATAACCCATGCCCCGGATCGTGTGCAGCAGTTTCTCGTCAAACGGCCCGTCGAGTTTGGCGCGCAGGCGTTTGATCGCGACTTCGACGACGTTGGCGTCGCTGTCGAAATTGATGTCCCAGACCATTTCCGCAATCGCCGTTTTCGAGAGGATTTCCCCTTGCCGACGGGCCAGCACGCTGAGCAGCGAGAACTCCTTGGCGGTCAGGTCCAGACGCGTGCCGGCGCGGGTGGCCTTGCGGCTGATCAAATCTATCCACAGGTCGGCGATGCTCACCTGCACCGGTTCATGACCGCCGCTGCGCCGGGTCAGCGCTTGCAGGCGCGCCACCAGTTCGAGGAAGGAAAACGGTTTGCCGAGGTAATCGTCGGCGCCGTCGCGCAGGCCTTTGATGCGGTCTTCGACACGTTCGCGGGCGGTGAGCATGATCACCGGGGTTTGTTTGCGCGCACGCAAGGCGCGCAGTACGCCGAAGCCGTCTAGGCCCGGCAACATCACGTCGAGGACGATCACCGCGTAGTCGCTTTCCAGCGCCAGGTGCAGGCCTTCAACGCCGTCCCGCGCCAGGTCCACGGTGTAACCCTGTTCCGTCAGGCCGCGGTGCAGATAGTCCGCGGTTTTTTCCTCGTCTTCGATAATCAGAACGCGCATGACCCCGCCTCAGTCTGTGGTCGCCAGCACCGGCATCGGTGCGGGTTTGGGCCGATGGAAAAGCCGCTCAAGCCACAAGTATATGACCGGAGTGGTGAACAGCGTCAGCGCCTGGCTCACCAGCAAGCCGCCGACCACCGCGATCCCCAACGGCTGGCGCAGTTCGGCGCCGGTGCCGTAGCCGAGCATCAGCGGCAGCGCGCCGAGCAGGGCGGCGAGGGTGGTCATGATGATCGGCCGGAACCGCGTGATGCAGGCCTGGAAAATCGCCTCTTCCGGCGGCAGGCCACGGTTGCGCTGAGCGTCGAGCGCGAAGTCGATCATCAGGATGCCGTTTTTCTTCACGATACCGATCAGCAACACCAGCCCGATCAACGCCATGATCGAAAAATCCTGGCCGCAAATCCACAGCATGATCACCGCCCCGAGCCCCGCCGAGGGCAAGGTCGAGATGATGGTCAACGGGTGCACGAAGCTCTCATAGAGCACGCCGAGAATGATGTACACCGCCACCAGCGCCGCCAGAATCAGCCACGGCTGGCTGGCCAGCGAACTCTGGAACGCCTGGGCCGCGCCCTGGAAGTTGCCGCTCATGGCGGCCGGCATGCCGATCTCGGCCTTGGCCTGGTTGAGCATGATCACCGCATCGCCAAGCGCCACGCCGGGCGCCAGGTTGAACGACAGGTTGGCGGCCGGGAACATCCCGTCATGGGCGATCGACAACGGGCCAACCGTCGGCGCATCGAATTTCGCCAGCGCCGACAGCGGCACCATTTCCCCACTGAGCGGCGAGCGCAGGTAGAAATAATTGAGGCTTTCAGCTTTGCCGCGTTGCCTGGTGTCCAGTTCCAGGATCACGTTGTACTGGTTGATCTGGGTCTGGAATTCGTTGATCTGCCGCTGACCGAACGCATCGTACAGCGCTTCGTCGACATCGCTGGCGGTCAGGCCGAAACGCGCGGCGGCGCTGCGGTCGATGCTGATGTGGGTGATGCTGCCGCCCAGTTGCAGGTCGTTGGAAATGTCGCGGAACGCCGGGTTGGCGCGCAGTTTTTCGGTCAGGCGCTGGGTCCAGGTGCTGAGGGTCGCGCCGTCGTTGCTCTTGAGCACGTATTGGTACTGCGCGCGACTCGGGCCGGAGCTGAGGTTGATGTCCTGGCCGGCGCGCAGGTACAGCACGATGCCCGGGACTTTCATCAGTTGCGGACGGATGCGGTCGATGAACTGGCTGGCCGAGACGTCGCGCTCACTGCGTTTTTTCAGGGAAATCCAGAAGCGGCCGTTGGCGATGGTCTGGTTGCTGCCGGAGACGCCGACGGAGTGGGAAAACGCCGCGACCGCTGGATCTGCCGCGACGATCTCCGCCATCGCCAGGTGTTTTTTCACCATGTCGCCGTAGGAAATATCGGCGGCGGCTTCGGTGGTGCCGAGGACAAAACCGGTGTCCTGCACCGGGAAGAAACCCTTCGGAATGAAGATGTAGCCGGCGATGGCCAGGGCCAGGGACATGCCGAACACCCCGATCATCAATTTCTGATGGGCGAGGGCACGGCGCAGGAGCTTTTCGTAGCCGGCCAGCAAGCGTTCGCCAAAGGTTTTTTTGCTGTGGGCGTGATGCACCGGCGCACGCATGAACAGCGCGGCGAGGGTCGGCGCCAACGTCAGCGACACCACCACTGAAATCATGATCGTAGACGTGGCCGTCAGGGCGAACTCCTTGAACAGCCGCCCGACCACGCCGCCCATGAACAGCAGCGGAATGAACGCCGCCACCAGCGAAAAACTGATCGAGACCACGGTAAAACCAATCTCGCCGGCGCCCTTGATCGCCGCCTCGCGCATGCCGTCGCCGGCCTCCAGGTGTCGGTGAATGTTCTCCACCACGACAATCGCATCGTCGACCACAAACCCCACGGCCACCACGATCGCCACCAGTGTCAGGTTGTTCAGGCTGAAGCCCATGATGTACATCAGGGCAAAACTGGCGACCAGCGACACACCCAGCACCGCCGACACGATCAGCGTCGCCGACCACTGACGCAGGAACAGCGCCATCACCGCCACCACCAGCATGATCGCGATCAGCAGGGTGACTTCCACCTCATGCAACGAGGCGCGGATGGTCTGGGTCCGGTCAACCAACACTTTGACCTGCACCGACGCCGGCAGCATCGCTTCGAGAGCGGGCAGGGCGGCCTGAATGCGATCCACGGTCTCGACGATGTTGGCCCCCGGTTGCCGGGAAATCACCAGGTTCACGCCGGGTTTGTCACCGGCCCAGGCTTGCACGTAGGCATCTTCCGAACCGTTGACGACTTTGGCGACATCCTTCAGGTGAACCGGTGCACCGTCCTTGTAGGAAACGATGAGTTGGCTGTATTCCTCGGGGTGGAACAACTGATCGTTGGTCGACAGCGTCGAGATGCTCGACTCGCCATACAACGCACCTTTGGCCAGGTTGAGGCTGGTGTTCTGGATCGCCAGACGAATGTCCGCCAGCGTCAGGCCGATGGCGGCGAGTTTGTCTGCCGAGGCTTGAACGCGAATCGCCGGACGTTGCTGGCCGGTGATGTTGATCTGGCCTACACCGTCGATCTGGCTGATCTGACGGGACAGCAGGGTTTCCACCAGATCGCTGAGTTCGGGGCCGGGCATCAGGGTCGAGTTGATGCTGAGAATCAGCACCGGGCTGTCGGCCGGGTTGACCTTGCGCCAGGTCGGAAGGTTCGGCATGTCCTTGGGCAGTTTGCCGGCGGCGGTGTTGATCGCGGCCTGCACTTCCTGCGCGGCGGTGTCGATGCTTTTGTCGAGGGTGAATTGCAGGGTCAGGTTGGTCGAGCCGAGGGCGCTGCTCGAGGTCATCTGGGTCACGCCGGGAATGGCGCTGAATTGCACTTCAAGCGGCGTGGCCACCGAGGAGGCCATGGTTTCCGGGCTGGCGCCGGGCAGTTGCGCGGCCACCTGGATGGTCGGGAATTCGGCTTCCGGCAGCGGCGCGATGGGCAACCGTGGGAACGCAATGACACCGAGCAATACCAGGGCAAACGTCAGCAGGATCGTCGCTACCGGATGATCGATGCACCACGCAGAAACCGAGCCGTGGCCCTTCATGGTTTCGACTCCGTTTGCACCATTTGCGCGGGGTCAGTCAGCACCTGGACCGTCGAACCGGGCTTGAGGCGCGACTGACCGTCGCTTACCAGCACGTCGCCCGGTTTCACGCCTTTGATGATGTCCTGACCGCTGCCTTGATAGACCATCTGCACCTGGACGGTTTCAACCTTGTCACCTTTGACCCGGTACACGAAGTGTTGATCGAGGCCACGTTGTACGACGGTGGGCGGCACCACCAGCGCATCCTTTTCCAGCGCTGTCTGAATTTTTACCGTTACCAGCAGGCCCGGCCACAGTTTCTGCCCGGGGTTGTTGAATTCGGCCTTGGCGCGGATGGTCCCGGTGTTGGCGTTGATCTGGTTGTCGATCAGGGTCAGGTGGCCTTCGCCCAGCAGGTTGCCGGTTTCGCCGTCGGTGTCGGCACCGATGTAGGCCTTCACCTGGGCGTGTTCCGGATCGTTGATCAGGCCTTGCAGGGTTGGCAGCATTTGCTGTGGCAGGGAAAACTCCACGGCAATCGGGTCGATCTGCGTCACCGTGAACAAGCCTTGGGTGTCGGTCATGCGCAGGAAGTTGCCTTCGTCCACCGTACGAATCCCCACGCGACCGCTGACCGGGGAGCGAATCTGTGTGTAGGAAAGCTGCACCTGAGCGGCGTCAATCGACGCCTGATTGCCTTGGGCGGTGGCTTTGAGCTGGTTGACCAGCGCTTGTTGCTGGTCGTAAGTCTGTTTGGATACGCCGTCGTCGACGCTCAGCAGTTTGTAACGCTTGAGGTTGACCAGTGCCACTTGCAGCTGCGCCTGGCTTTCGCCGAGCTGTGCGCGGGCCTGATCCAGGCTGGCGCGGATCGAGCGATCATCGATGGTGGCGAGCAAATCACCCTTGTTCACCAATTGACCTTCCTTGACCAGGATTCTGGTGAGGATGCCGTCGATCTGCGGACGTACCACGACGCTGTGCAGGGACAGCACCGAGCCGATGCCGCTGACGTAACGAGGGACGTCTTTTTCGGCGACGTTGACCACTCGAACCGGGATCGCCGTGGGCGCGGCGAGTCTGGCCGTGGCCGGTTTGGTGGCGTACCACACGCCCAGCGCTGCCAGGACAATCAGGAGGGCGGCGAGCAGGGCGGGTTTTTTCTGAATTCGCATGCGAGTGGGGCGCCGGGGCTGGGAGGACGGAATTTTGTCAGGGTTATACCTTCCTTTATAAACCTGTTCGCCGGTCAGGAAGGTGACTGCTAACTGACGGCGCTGTCAGTTTGGGATGTGTGGTGACTGAACTGCCGCCATCGCCGGCAAGCCGGCTCCTACAAAGTACACCGCGAACCCTTGTAGGAGCCGGCTTGCCGGCGATGGCGGCAGTTCAGTCACCACAAAACCCGACGGACTCACTCGCCACGTGAAGCCTGTCGCCCTCGACACAGGTATACTGCCGCCTTTCGCGGCTCGCTGACTGGGCCCGACTCTTTTGCATCACCCGGAGCTTTCATGACTTCCCCGACACAACCGCCGGTTGCCGACGCTTTGAGCGACGACCAGGCAGACCTGCCAGACAGCGTCGACTCCAGCGCAGACAGCGAAACCAAAGCCGCGATCCCGGCATTCAAGTTCCCGTTCAAACCGGGTGAACTGGCCGCTGCGAAAACCGCCAGCCAGCCCTGGTACAAGAACGGCGCCAAGAACGGCCACACCAAGACCCCCGGCGCAGCGCCTCCCGGCACCCGTCGTTCGATGGGCAAACGCTGAGTTTTAACGCCCCCCCGCCATTGGCCATCGGCCGCGGTTTTCAATCGCGGTGATGGCTAAGTGCTCATATCCTGAGCCAGATCAACGTTTGTGGAATCAGTGCGCTTAGAGTCAGCAGCCCTGCCGACTCTTTCCATCCAACGAGCGCGCTTTCCATGAAGATCAACCTCCCGGTGACCGGCCGTAATGTCGACGTTGCGGCTGATGCGAATATCCTCTCGACCACTGATCTGACCAGCGCGATCACCTACGCCAACGACGACTTCATCAACATCTGCGGTTACAGCCGCGAGGAGTTGCTGGGCTCGACGCACAACTTGCTGCGCCACCCGGACATGCCGGCGGCGGCTTTCGCGCATATGTGGCAGACCCTTAAAAGCGGCCGCTCATGGATGGGGCTGGTGAAAAATCGCTGCAAGAATGGCGATCACTATTGGGTGAGCGCGTATGCCACGCCGGTGACGCAGAACGGTAAAGCCGTGGAGTATCAGTCGGTCCGGACAAAACCCTCGGCGCGGCAGATCGAAGCTGCGGAAAAAGCCTACGCACAGCTTCGCAGTGGTCGTACATCACTGTGGCAGCGGCTCCCCGTGCTCGGTCTGGGTCTCAAGGTGACGGCGTTGTTCAGCGCGACATTGGCCTGCGTGGTGGGTATCGAAGCGTGGCTGAACCCTTCGTCAGCCGTTTTCGGCGTACTGGCGTTTGTCGTGGGCAGTGGTTTGGCAGCGGTCGGAACCGGATTCATGTTGCGTCCGCTGAAAGTGTTGACCGAACGCGCCCGGCAGATTGCCGACAACCCGTTGAGTCAGGCTGTTTACACCGGTCGCCGCGATCAGTTCGGCCAGATCGAGTTTGCCTTCCAGATGCTCGAAGCGCAGATCGGCGCGGTGGTGGGGCGCATCGGCGATGCCTCGCAGCGCTTGGCCGGGCACGCGGCGGAACTGGTCGAACACCTGCAAGGCAGTCATAACAGCACGCTGGCCCAGCAGGCTGAAACCGATCAGGTGGCGGCGGCGATTCACCAGATGTCTGCCAGCGTGGCCGAGGTTGCCGGTCATGCGCAGCAGGCGTCCCAGGCGGCTGACCTGGCCGGCAACGAAACCCGTGAAGGTCATCAATTGGTGAGTGAAAGTCGCCATGCGGTGCTGCGTCTGGCCGAGGAGCTGGCGCGCGCCACCGAGGTGATTCATCAACTGGAGGGGCACAGCAGCGAGATTACCGGCGTGCTGGATGTGATTCGCAGCATCGCCGAGCAAACCAATCTGCTGGCCCTCAACGCGGCCATCGAAGCGGCGCGTGCCGGGGATGCCGGGCGCGGTTTCGCGGTGGTGGCCGATGAAGTCCGTGGCCTGGCCCAGCGTACCCAGCAATCGACCAACGAGATTCAGCGCATGATCAGCACCCTGCAAAACGGCACGCGGGACGCGGTGGTGGTGATGCAACAAAGCAGTGAACAGGTGGACAACAGCGTCGAACAGGCCCGACGCGCCGCCGATTCGCTGGACGCGATCAGTCGGCGGGTCAATCAGATCACGCAAATGAGCCTGCAAATCGCTTCGGCGGTGGAAGAGCAGAGCAGCGTCAGCGAAGACATCAACCGCAACATCATCAGTATTCGCTCAGCCTGCGAGGTCACGGTCAGTGAGGGGCAGCAAAGCCAGGCGAATTCCACCGATGTGGCGGGGCTGGCGGGGGACTTGCGGTTGTTGGCGCAAGAGTTTTGGCGAGCCCGCCGTTAAGCCGCGCGCAACGAAATGAAGGCATAGTTGAGCGGCGTCTCGGTGGCCACGTGCGCACCCGCCGCCAACACTTGCCCGGCGATGTCGTCACCCGATACGTGGAACTGCCAGTCACTGTCCGATCCTGTCAGCGGTTGTTGTGCCACCTGATCGATGACTGTGGCGAACGCGCTCATGTCCGGCAGATACGCAGTGAATCCATCGCCCTTCAGGGCCGTGGTCCGAATCCCCAGTGAGGCGCAAATCGCATCTTTGGTGCGGATATCGTCGCGATCCGCCTGACGGGAACGCTGGATGAGTCCTGCGAGCTCGTGATCGACCAATTCACCGCCAATGATCAGATCCGGGCCTTTTTCCCACGATTCCGGCGGGCATTCCTTGATCGCCGGGTTGAGGGGGATGTGCGGATTGATTTCCATCGGATAGATGCGGCACACCAGCGGCCGGCGTTCGTAGATGCGGCAGAGGTTGTCTTCGTCAAGATTCCGGCAGGGACCGACGTTGTACGCCGCAAACGTGATGGCCACGTAGGCCTCGCAGTCGCCGCTTTGAACCACCACCGAACGGCGCTCGGCATGTTCGCGTTGCTGCACCGGCAGGCCAAGGCCGTTGCCGAGGAAACCTTCCACCAGCACGATCACCTGACCGCCGTCGGCCGCCCACATCCGGGCTTCGGCCAGGGTCAGGGGGACGTGATGGTCATTGCAGCATTTGCCGCAACCTACGCAGGAAAACGTTGTATTCATTGAAAGATCAGTCGCTTGTCAGGGCCCGAAATGGCGACAGAATGCCACCGCAGAAGTCAGCGACGAAGCAAGTTATGCGCCATTTACCGGGATTTGGCGGGCAGGCGGATGGAGTCCCATTCGGTCACGTAGGCGGTTTTGCTTTTTTTGTTGTAGAGGCACAGCTCGGTGCCTTGCTGGCCTTTCATGTGTTTTTGCGGGTAGCGGCCTTGCAGGAGCACGGCGGTGTAGTCGACACGGTCATCGAACTGTGCGGCTTTGCCGACGGGGGAAGCGTCCGTCAGGCCGCTGGCCTTGATGCAACTGGCGAGCGTGGCTTTGTCGAAAGCGGCCCAGGCGTCTGGGCTGGAGGCGTGGGTTTGGGTGGCGAGGGCGGTGAGGCAGAGGACGGTGAGGGTGGTGGCTTTCATGGGTCAGGCATCCTTGGGCATGGGTGGGCCGAGTATGCCTGATGGGATGAGGTTGAATGTGTCGGCCCTTTCGCGGGCAAGCCTCGCTCCTACAGGTACGGTGATCACAATGTAGGAGCGAGGCTTGCCCGCAAAGGCGATGTATCAGGCCGGAACCGGCTCCCGGCGGACCACAATCATCCCGGCACTTTCATACAACCGCTGCGCCCGAAGGTTGTCTTCCAATACCTTCAAATCCACAAAACCTTCGCGACGCTGCTGAAACACGTTGAATGCATTCAACAACAACGCCCGGCCCAAACCCTGACCCTGGGCTCGCGGGTGCACGACCAGATTCTTGATGTAGGCGCTGGTCCAGCACTGGCATACACCCACGATACCGTCGGTATCCTGCGCAATGAAGCACAGGGAGGGATCGTATTCAGGGTCCGTCTCAAACCGCTGTTGCCAGATATCCAATGCCGGCACGCGCCCGCCACCGTCCAGATAACCCAGTTCCATCAAACGATGAACGTCTTCTGCCAGTTCTGGACGATATTCGTGCAGGACAATGCCCTGAGGCCAGGTGATTGCGGGCAAAACCTCCGCCAGGTTGCGCCGCATCAGAAAACAAAAAACCTCGGCCAACTCAGTGACCTTGTTCGGCGACCGCCTTGGCCGCTTCGATCAGGCACTTGGTCAGGTCCGGCGAAGAGAACTTGGTCAGCACCGCGTTGGCGCCGGCCAGACGCGCTTTTTCGCTGTTCATCGCGCTGTCCAGCGAGGTGTGCAGCAGCACATACAGGTGCGCAAAATCCGGGGTTTCGCGCAGGGTGCGGGTGAAGGCGTAGCCGTCCATCTCTGACATTTCGATGTCTGAAACAATCAGGTTGATCTGCTGGGCGGTGCCTTGCAGGTCCAGCAGGCAATCGATGGCTTCCTTGGCACTGCGCGCGGTATGGCATTGCAGGCCGAGGTTGCGCAGGGTGTGCACCGATTGTTGCAGGGCCACCTGGCTGTCGTCGACCACCAGAATCCGCGCGTTGCCGAGCACTTCCGCGTCTTCCATGCTCAGTTCGGTCGGGGCCGTTTCGATCTGCGCCGGGGCGATGCCGTGGATGACCTTTTCGATGTCCAGCACCTGCACCAGCGTGCCGTCGACCGAGGTCACGCCAGTGATGTACGAGCGCACACCGCCGGAGCCGAAGGGCGGAGGACGGATGTCGGTGGTCAGGCAGTGGACGATCTTGCTCACCGCCTGAACATGCAGGCCCTGCTTGGAGCGGCTGACGTCGGTGACGATCAGGCAGCCGCCATTCGGGTCTTCCAGCGGCCGCTCGCCGATCGCACGGCTCAGGTCGATCACCGACAACGACGCGCCGCGCAGGGTGGCGATGCCTTTGACGTGAGGATGCGACTCCGGCAGCTTGGTCAGCGGCGGGCAGGGGATGATTTCACTGACCTTGAGCAGGTTGATCGCCATCAACTTGCCGCTGCGCAAGGTAAACAGCAGAAGCGAAAGTGAGTCTGCGCGGGCTTTGGTGGAGGACATAAAAACCTTCTGTGGAAAAAGGTGATGGGCGAATGGAAGTCGCCAAAAGCTATCGATGCCGGGTTATCGACTTGATGGGGGCAGGCTTTAGGCTAAATGCCGATGCAATCGAAATGCTACCCCGAACCTGTAGGAGCCAGCTTGCTGGCGATAGCATTTCCGCGGTCAGTCAGACAAACCGCGGCGATACCATCGCCAGCAAGCCGGCTCCTACAAAAGCGTTCATTTCATGCCGAGTCTTTTGGCCATTCTTCCGAGATTTGCCCGATCCAAGCCTAGCTCACGCGCCGCGCTCGCCCAGTTATTGTGGTGCCGATCCAGGCACGCGCTGATCAATTGCCGCTGATAACTTTCAGTCGCCTCGCGCAAATCCCCTGACACCAACGTCACTGGCGTCGCGGTCGGCGACTCGGGCGTTACCTCAACGCTGCCACTGGGCAAATCCAGATCCGCCGCACTCAAGCTGAGAATCTTCGGCCGTTCCCTGCAGTTACCCAGCGCTTTCAACGCGCTGCGCCCAATCAAGTGCTCCAGCTCTCGCACGTTACCTGGCCAGTCATACGCGAGCAGCGACGCCTGGGCATCGCTGTTCAGGCGCAGGCTGTTGAGGCCCATGCGCGAACGGTTCTGCTCCAGGAAGAAACCGCTGAGCAGCAGCACATCCCGCCCGCGATCTCGCAGGGCCGGCACCAATAGCGGGTAAACGCTCAAACGGTGGTAGAAGTCGGCACGATAACGGCCACTGCGCACTTCCTCAGCCAGGTCGCGATTGGTCGCGGCGATGAGTCGCACATCGACTTGATGTTCCTTGTCCGAACCCAGTCGCTGCAATTGACCGCTTTGCAGCACGCGCAGCAATTTGGCCTGCACCGTCAGCGACAGTTCGCCGACTTCATCGAGAAACAGCGTGCCGCCATTGGCCAGTTCGAATTTGCCGCGACGGTCGCTGGTTGCCCCGGTGAAGGCGCCGCGCACATGGCCGAACAGTTCGCTTTCCACCAGCGTATCCGGCAGCGCGGCGCAGTTGAGGCTGATGATCGGCTTGTCGGCCCGGGGCGAGGCGGCGTGAATCGCTTGGGCCACCAACTCCTTGCCGACCCCGGTTTCACCGGTGATCAACACGGTCAGGTCACTGCCGCCGACCAGGCTGATCTCTTCGACCAAGCGTTTGTGGGCCTTGCTCTGACCGATCATTTCGCGGTTCTGCTGGCCGCTGGCCTGTCGGTACACCTCGGCGCGCTGATGCTCGTCTTCGACACGATTGGCCAGCCGTTCGATGCGCTCGGCGGCATTGACCGTGGCGGCGGCAAGGCTGGCGAAGGCTTGCAGGGCGTCCAGTTCGATCGGTTCCAAGCGTTCCGGGTCGAGGGCGTCGAGGGTCAGCAAACCCCACGGACGTTCGTCGATAAACAGCGGGCAACCCATGCAGTCATGGACTTCAAGGTGATCGTCGAGGCCATCGACCAGTCCGTCATAAGGATCGGGCATGTCGCTGTCGGCGGCGAAGCGGGTCGGGCCGGGGCTGCTGAGCAGGGCTTCAAAGCGAGGGTGTTCGCTGACCTTGAAGCGCCGGCCGAGGGTGTCGGTGCTCAAGCCGTCGACGGCCAGCGGCACCAGCCACTCGCCATCGAGGCGCAGTAGCGCGGCGGCGTCGCAGGGAAGCAAGGCGCGCATGGCTTCGAGCAGGCGCCGATAGCGCTCACCCTCGGGGAGTTCGCGGGACAGGTCCGAGACCAGGGGAAGCAGTGTGGTGAGCAAGGATTTTGCAGTCATAGTGACTCCGTGTAGTCGGTATGACTATAAGTCAGGGGGTGTCGTTATGACTAGAATGTTTTTAACTTATTGATTTATAACGACTAAATAACTGGCACGGAAACTGATAAGCATAGGGCAGTCAGTTAGAAAACCAAGCCGTTCAGGAGTCACCTTATGCTTAGCGTTCAAGACCGTGCAATCGTCAAATCCACTGTGCCGTTGCTGGAAAGCGGTGGTGAAGCATTGATCACGCATTTTTACCGCATGATGCTCTCCGAATACCCGGAAGTCCGCCCGCTGTTCAACCAGGCGCACCAGGCCTCCGGTGATCAACCCCGTGCCCTGGCCAACGGCGTGTTGATGTATGCGCGCCACATCGATCAGCTCGACCAATTGGGCGACCTGGTGGCCAAGATCATCAACAAGCACGTGGCGCTGCAAATCCTCCCGGAACACTACCCGATTGTCGGCACCTGCCTGTTGCGTGCGATTTCCGAAGTGTTGGGTGAAGAGATTGCCACACCGGAAGTGATGAGCGCCTGGGGCGCGGCGTACGGTCAACTGGCCGAGATCCTGATCGGCGCTGAAACCAGCATCTACGACCAGAAAGAACAGGCACCGGGCGGCTGGCGCGGTGCGCGGGAGTTCATCGTTGCGGCCAAGGTCGAGGAAAGCGCGGAAATCATCTCGTTCTACTTCGAACCGGCAGACAAAGGTCCGATCCTCGCGGCAGACCCCGGCCAGTACATCGGCATGAAACTGATCCTCGATGGTGAAGAGATTCGTCGTAACTATTCGCTGTCGGCCCTGGCGAACAAAGGCCAGTACCGTATCAGCGTCAAGCGTGAACACGGTGGCCGTGCCTCGAACCATTTGCATGATCAACTGCATGTAGGCGCCAGCATTCAGCTGTTCCCGCCATCGGGCGAATTCACCCTGAGCGACAGCGATAAACCGTTGGTGCTGATCAGCGGCGGCGTCGGTATTACCCCGACCCTGGCGATGCTGGAAGCGGCACTGGAAACCAAGCGGCCGGTGCATTTTATCCACTGCGCACGCAATGGCAGCGTTCACGCGTTCCGTGACTGGATTGATGGATTGGCTGAGCGTCACCCGCAACTCAAGCGTTTCTACTGCTACGACGAAGATGACGGCGTGAGCCCGGCGGCGCACAAGGTCGGGTTGTTGAGTGAGGAGCAACTGGGTGAGTGGTTGCCGCAACAACGCGATCTGGATGCGTACTTCCTGGGGCCTAAAGGCTTCATGGCGGCGGTGAAGCGTCACCTGAAAGCCTTGGGTGTACCGGAGAAGCAAAGCCGCTACGAGTTCTTCGGCCCGGCTTCGGCGTTGGAATAAACATCAAACCCGTAGGAGCAAGGCTTGCCTGCGAAGGCGTCTTTGAGATCGCCTTCGCCGGCAAGCCGTGCTCCTACAGATTTGGGGACGCATCAGAGTTGTGTGACTGGCGCAGAACCTTGTAGGAGCCGGCTTGCCGGCGATGGCGTCTTCAAAATCGCCATCGCCAGCAAGCTGGCTCCTACAGGTTTTTGGGGGGGCTCAACATCGTGTGGTTTGCGCAGAACCTTGTAGGAGCTGGCTTGCCGGCGATGGCGATCTTGAAGACGCCTTCGCAGGCAAGCCGTGCTCCTACAGGGCGTGTGTCGCTGGCAATCCGGGGTGTTTCAGCCTTTCAATTCTTTCAAATGCTTGTACACCGTCGCCCGTCCCATGTTCAGCACGTTGGCCACATAGTTCGAGGCGCTTTTGCCTTTGAAGGCGCCTTCGGCGTGCAGGGCCAGTACCAGTTCGCGTTTGTGGTCGCGGGTCAGCAGGTTCAGGCTCAGTTGACGTTCGCGCAGCCAGCCGTGAAGGAAGGTATTGATGCGCTCCTGCCAGTCATCGCGGAACAGTGAATCCGGTTGCGGGATCAGCTTGCTCGGCGACAGGAACAGGTCCAGCGCGGCCTTGGCATTTTCGAACAGCGAAATATTCAGATTGATGCACAGCACCGCCAGCGGATGACCGTCGCTGTCGCGCAGCACGCTGCTCAGGCTGCGAATTTTCTGACCATCCCAATTCAACTTTTCGTACGGCCCGATGTTTCGTTCGCTGATGTCATCGCTGAGCATGTCTTCCAGCGCCGAGTCGTCACCCACTTCCCGTTTCGACAGGTTGTTGGCGATGTAGTCGACTTTCTGTGTGCGCAGATCGTGCAGCACCACCTCGGCGTGGGGGAAGAACAACGTAGCGATGGCATCGGCGATCGCGCGGAAGTTGTCCAGGGCCGGGTCTTTTACAGGTGCGTTCATACAATGGAGCTCCAGGCAGCGTCAGCGCCCTGCAAAAAGGGCGCTGGAAGTTTGCCGTAATCGTGTCGACGCGTCACCTGAGGACGCCGGTCAGCCCAGGCGAGCAGGGGACAGCATCCCGGCGTCCAGGCCAAAACGCTTGAGTTGCTCGGGCAGTGCTTCACCGCGTACCAGCGCGGCGCTGGCCTGGCCCATGGCGGGCGAGGTCTGGATGCCGTAACCGCCTTGCGCCGCAACCCAGAACAGCCCCGGCACCTGCAGATCGAAACCGGACAGCAAATCGCCATCGGCGACGAAGCTGCGCAGGCCGGCCCAGGTGCGGGTCGGGCGTCGGATGGTCAGGGTGGTGGCTTCTTCGATCTGGTAAATGCCCATGGCGATGTCCAGTTCTTCGGGCTGCACGTCGTGTGGTTCAACCGGGTCGGCGTTGGCCGGCGAGCCAAGGAACATGCCGGCGTCCGGCTTCATGTAGAACGACTCGTCGAGGCTGACCAGCATCGGCCAATGGTGGATGTCCGCGCCTTCCGGCCCGGCGAAGATGAATGCTGCACGGCGTTTCGGTTGTAGACCTAGCGGCTTCGCGCCGGCCAGTTCGCCGATCTTGTCGGCCCAGGCGCCGGCAGCGTTGATGATGACCGGTGCGCTGAAGGTCTGGCTGTTGGTTTGAACCTGCCACACACCTTCGCCGTCGCGGGTCAGGCTCAGGACTTCAGTGTCGGTATGCACTTCACTTTTATTGCGGCGGATGCCACGCAGGTAACCCTGGTGCAAGGCGTCGGTGTCGATGTCGCTGGCGGTCGGATCGTAGATCGCGCCGTGGACTTTTTCCCGGCGCAGGATCGGCAGACGCGCGCAGGCCTCGTCGGCGCTGAGCAGTTGCATCTCTGGCACCGTGGCTTTGGCGCTCAGGTATTGATTGTTCAGTTCGGCCGGGTCGCCGGTGAAGTCCACGGTCATTTCGCCGCGCGGGGTCAGCAGCGGGTGTTCGCAGAAACCGGCAGGCGGGGCGTCGAAGAAGTCGCGGCTGGCCTGGGTCAATGCCCGGACCTGCGGTGTGCCGTAAGCGGCGGTGAATAGCGCCGCCGAGCGTCCGGTGGAGTGGTAGGCCGGATGGGATTCGCGTTCGAGCACGATCACTCGGGCGTGCTGCGACAGCCAGAAACCGGTGGAAGCGCCGGCAATCCCGCCGCCGATGATGATGAAGTCTGCCTGGCTCATGAATGTCTCCTGTCGAGCGCAAATGCCAATAGTGTCGGTGCCCCCTGTAGGAGCGAGGCTTGCCCGCGAAGGCGGTGTGTCATTCTCAATATATGTTTAATGACACACCGCCTTCGCG
>NZ_JAGYGF010000058.1:0-42525 GCF_019947305.1 Pseudomonas sp. BF-RE-21
GGGCTGGGCGGGCCTTTGGGCACTGGTCGGCAATGGATGCCGTGGATCCATATCAAGGATCAAATTGCCTTGATTGATTTTCTTCTGCATCAGAAAAGCGCCAGCGGTCCTTATAATGCCTGCGCGCCCAAACCGGTGCGCAATCGCGAATTTGCCAAGACGCTGGGCAGCGTGCTGCATCGCCCGGCGTTCATGCCCATGCCGGCCCTGGCCTTGAAGGTGGGCCTGGGCGAGTTGTCATTGCTGTTGCTGGGTGGCCAGAAGGCTGTTCCGGCGCGCTTGCTGGAAGCGGGCTTCACCTTCCAGTTCACTGACCTGCGTGCGGCTCTGGACGACTTGTCCAGCCGCCTCTGAAATAGGACGTTGCATGACCGATCACGCGTTGCTTCTGGTCAACCTGGGTTCACCTGCCTCCACCTCGGTGGCGGATGTGCGCAGCTACCTCAATCAATTTCTGATGGACCCATATGTGATCGACCTGCCATGGCCGGTGCGCCGTTTGCTGGTCTCGCTGATTCTGATCAGGCGCCCGGAGCAGTCGGCCCACGCCTACGCCTCGATCTGGTGGGAGGAGGGCTCGCCACTGGTGGTGCTCAGCCGCCGCTTGCAACAGGCCATGAGTGCACAGTGGAGCCACGGGCCGGTGGAGCTGGCGATGCGTTATGGCGAGCCGTCGATTGAGTCGAAACTGCTGCAACTTGCCGCCCAGGGCCACAAGCGAATTACCCTCGCGCCGCTTTATCCGCAGTTTGCCGACAGCACCGTGACCACGGTGATCGAGGAAGCCAAGCGGGTGGTGAGCGAGCACAAACTCAATGTGCAGTTCTCGATACTCGAGCCGTTCTACGATCAGCCGGAATACATCGATGCCCTGGTGGCCAGCGCCAAGCCGCATCTGCAGCAGGATTTCGATCATCTGTTGCTGAGCTTCCATGGCTTGCCGGAGCGGCATCTGAAGAAGCTCAACCCGGGGCACAGTTTCGAAGGTGGCGGCGATTGCTGCGCCGGTGCGCCACCGGAAGTCGTCGCGACCTGTTACCGCGGCCAGTGCCTGCGCACCGCAGCGGAATTCGCCAAGCGCATGGGCCTGCCGGACGGCAAATGGTCGGTGTCGTTTCAGTCGCGGCTGGGTCGGGCGAAATGGATCGAACCCTACACCGAAGCGCGCCTTGATGAGTTGGCGGGAATGGGCGTGAGGAAGGTGCTGGTGATGTGCCCGGCGTTCGTTGCCGATTGCATCGAGACGCTGGAAGAAATCGGTGATCGCGGGAAAGAACAATTCCGCGAAGCGGGGGGGGAGGAGTTGGTGCTGGTGCCGTGCCTCAACGATGATCCGCAGTGGGCGAAGGCGTTGAACGCATTGTGCGAAAGAGCGCCGCTGGCGCTTTAAAAGCATCGCGGGCAAGCCTCGCTCCTACAGGATTTGCGCAAAATCTGTAGGAGCGAGGCTTGCCCGCGAAGGCGATCTAAAGGCTGGTTTACAACAAAGGCTCATCCGCCTTCTTGTGCTTCCAGCTGTCATTCCCCGGCAGCAACAGGTTCAGCGCAATCGCCACCACCGCGCACAGCGCGATGCCTTTGAGGCCGAAGTCGTCCGGGCCGGTGCCGGTGCCGACCAGCACGCCGCCAATCCCGAACACCAGCGTTACCGAAACGATCACCAGGTTGCGCGCCTCGCCCAGGTCGATCTTGTGGCGAATCAGCGTGTTCATCCCCACCGCCGCAATCGAACCGAACAACAGGCACAGAATCCCGCCCATCACCGGCACCGGAATGCTTTGCAGCAACGCGCCGAACTTGCCGATGAACGCCAGGCTGATGGCGAAGATCGCCGCCCAGGTCATGATTTTCGGGTTGTAGTTCTTGGTCAGCATCACCGCGCCGGTCACTTCGGCGTACGTGGTGTTGGGCGGGCCGCCGAACAGGCCGGCTGCGGTGGTTGCTATGCCGTCGCCGAGCAGCGTGCGGTGCAGGCCTGGCTTCTTCAGGTAGTCGCGGCCGGTCACGCTGCCCACGGCGATCACGCCGCCGATATGTTCGATGGCCGGGGCCAATGCCACCGGAACGATGAACAGAATCGCCTGCCAGTTGAATTCCGGCGCAGTGAAGTTCGGGATCGCGAACCACGGTGCAGCGGCAATCTTCGCGGTATCAACCACGCCGAAATAGAACGCCATCGCAAAACCGACCAGCACGCCGGAGATGATCGGTACCAGGCGGAAAATGCCTTTGCCGAACACCGCAACGATCAGCGTGGTCAGCAGCGCCGGCATCGAGATCAGCATGGCTGTCTGGTAATGAATCAGCTCACTACCGTCGCCAGCCTTGCCCATCGCCATGTTGGCGGCGATTGGCGCCATGGCCAGGCCGATGGAAATGATCACCGGACCAATCACCACCGGTGGCAGCAAACGGTCGATGAAACCGGTGCCTTTGATCTTCACGGCGAGGCCGAGGAAGGTGTAGACAAAACCCGCCGCCATCACACCGCCCA
This sequence comes from Pseudomonas sp. BF-RE-21, assembly GCF_019947305.1. NCBI lineage: Bacteria > Pseudomonadati > Pseudomonadota > Gammaproteobacteria > Pseudomonadales > Pseudomonadaceae > Pseudomonas > Pseudomonas sp. BF-RE-21. The sequence goes on from NZ_JAGYGF010000058.1 coordinate 2,495, forward strand.
TGGTCGCCGCGAGGCCGAACTGGCCTTTGGCGAGAATGATCGGGGTGATGAAGGCGAAGCTCGATGCCAGGAACACCGGCACCTGACGCCCGGTGACGATCTGGAACAGAATCGTCCCCAAACCGGCGGTGAACAGCGCCACGTTCGGGTCGAGGCCGGTAATCAGCGGCATCAATACCAGCGCGCCAAAGGCCACGAACAGCATCTGCGCACCCGACAGCACCGTGCGCCAGAGCGGATCGTTGAACTCTTGCTGCATGCTCAAGCGTCCTTCTGCTTGGTGCCGAAGATCTTGTCGCCGGCATCGCCCAGGCCCGGGATGATGTAACCGTGTTCGTTGAGTTTCTCGTCAATGGAAGCGGTGTAGATGGTCACGTCCGGGTGAGCCTTCTCCACAGCGGCGATGCCTTCCGGCGCGGCGACCAGCACCATGGCGCGGATGTCGCGGCAACCGGCTTTTTTCAGCAGGTCGATGGTGGCAACCATGGAACTGCCGGTGGCGAGCATCGGGTCGATGATCATTGCCAGGCGTTCGTTGATTTCCGGAACCAGTTTTTCCAGATACGTGTGGGCTTGCAGCGTTTGTTCGTTGCGGGCCACGCCCACGGCGCTGACTTTGGCGCCCGGGATCAGGCTCAGCACGCCTTCGAGCATGCCGATGCCGGCGCGCAGGATCGGCACCACGGTAATTTTCTTGCCGGCGATTTTCTCGACCGACACGGTGCCGCACCAGCCTTCGATGTCGTAGGATTCCAGCGGCAGGTCTTTGGTGGCTTCATAGGTCAAAAGGGCACCGACTTCCTGAGCGAGCTCGCGGAAATTCTTGGTGCTGATGTCTGCGCGGCGCATCAGGCCGAGTTTGTGACGGATCAGCGGATGGCGGATCTCGAGGATGGGCATGGGAAAGGCTCCGGCGGCGGGCAAAAAAACCGGCCTAGATTAATCTATCCGAGGGTGTTGTCCTATAGACAATAGAGTACGTTAGTCCACAAACGCTTGATCTGGCCGTGCGGGATGCGTACCTTTGCCCGCTTTTCCTGAATGCCACCCCTTGGAGAGCGCCATGTCCGCTGATCTCGAGCATATCCGTCAAATCATGCGAGAGGCTGACTGCCTGTACACCGAAGCTGAAGTCGAGGCGGCCATCGCCCGCGTTGGTGCACATATCAACGAACAAATGGCTGACACTAACCCGGTGGTGTTCTGCGTGATGAACGGCGGCCTGATCTTCGCCGGCAAGCTGCTCACCCATCTGCAATTCCCGCTGGAAGCGTCCTACCTGCACGCCACCCGTTATCGCAACGAAACCAGCGGCGGCGACCTCTTCTGGAAAGCCAAGCCTGAAGTGTCGTTTATCGACCGTGACGTGCTGATCATCGACGACATCCTCGACGAAGGTCACACCCTGGGCGCGATCATCGACTTCTGCAAACACGCCGGCGCGCGCAAAGTGCACACCGCCGTGCTGATCGACAAGGACCACGACCGCAAGGCTCGTCCGGACCTGAAAGCCGATTTCGTCGGTTTGCCGTGCATCGACCGCTACATCTTCGGTTACGGCATGGACTACAAAGGCTACTGGCGTAACGCCAACGGGATTTTTGCCGTTAAAGGGATGTAAACACATGGCAGCGCCGAGCTTTCTTGATCAAACCCTGTTCACTGAGCTGGCCGAGAAAGCAGCGGCCAATCCGCGTGGACGCCAGCACCACAATTTTCATCAGATGGAAGACGCTTGCCATCGCATGGCGGTGGGTTTGCAGCCGGGCACGTACATCCCGCCTCATCGGCATCTGGGGGAGAACAAGGCTGAAACCTTGCTGGTCCTCAAGGGACGGCTTGGCGTGTTGATCTTCGACGAGTCCGGCGCGGTGGTGCGCAAGCAAGTGCTGCAGGCCGCTGGCGACTGCGTCGGCGTGGACCTGCCAACCGGTGTGTTTCATGGCCTGGTGGTGCTGGAAGCCGACAGCCTGATGTTCGAGTGCAAGGCCGGTCCTTATCGTCCTGTGGGCGAAGGTGAGCTGGCTGATTGGGCGCCGCGTGAAGGCGAGCCGGGCGTGGCCGAGTATCAGGCCTGGATGCGCGCACAGTTCGATTGATACGCACCCCCCCACTGTAGGAGCGAGTGGTGCGGCAGTCCGACTTGCCCGCGAAGGCGGTGTGTCAGTCCCTTAGTTATCGACTGACACACCGCCTTCGCGGGCAAGCCACGCTCCTACAGGGACGGTGTATACCCATGCTAAAGTGCCCGGCCCCGCCTTTCGGAGCCCGTCATGAGCCTTTTGATCCGCAGCTGCGCCGCCCTGTTGCTGACCCTCAGCCTGCCGCTGGCCGCCGCGCCGGCGCTGATGCACGGGCAGTTTCTGCCGCCTGACGACCTGACGCTGCGTGATGCCGAACCGGAGCAGCAACAATTGCTGCAGGTCACCGAGTATTCGGTGGTGGTCGGCAGCCAACGGCAGTCCACTCAACAGCCGATCCCGGTAACGTCTCCGCTGCTGATCCGCCTCAAGGGCAAATCCTTGAACAAGGGCGCGACCATCAATCAGGTGCTGGTCAATTTCGATGGCGAAAGCAAAAGCCTGAAAAAGCCGATCTACGACGACAAGAGCAAAACCCTGACGCTGTTTTACCCGATGGCGCAATACCGCGTGGTGATCGACTTGCTGCGCAATGACACGGTGTATTGCCAGTTCCTCAGCTACGCCAACGGTCATGTCTGGGCCGACTTGCACACCGGGGCCGTTCGTCCGCGTTGAGCCCGGCGGCCAGTGAGGGGTAAACTGCCCGCCCCGTGAAATGTCTGCGAGCTGGAGTCGGCAATGCGTAAAGATAAGAAACAAGTGATTGGTGACGAGATCGGCGACGAGCAGATCAAGTTGTTTCTCGATTTCGAACCGGTCGACGCCACTTCGCCGTCCCTGCACAAACTGATCAAGGCCTACCGTGGCCTGCGTATCGACGACTTCGAGCGGTTTCTGACGTTCTTCGTCGAGGCCGGATTTGATCTGGACGGCAAGGACGAGCACGGCAATGACTTCGTTGCCCTGATCAAGGATCAGCGCAACGCCCCGGACTACATCGAGCTGATCGAAAAAGCCCGCGGCTAAACCCGCTTTTGTAGGAGCCGGCTTGCTGGCGATGGCATCCCCTCGGTCTGTCAGATCGACCGAGGTGATGCCATCGCCAGCAAGCCGGCTCCTACAGGGGGGTGAAACCGGCAAAAAAAACGCCCCGACGGGGCGTTTTTTTATGGGGTCGAATCAAGCGAAGCTTGGTGTCTCGCTGCTTTCTTCAACCAGTTCCAGCGCGATGTTGTTCTGCGCGTTGATCTTGCGATACAGCGCAGCATCGGTTTCCAGAACCTTTTCCCGGGCCGGGAAGATTTCCGCCAGTTTGGCTGCCCACTCGCCGGACGCTTGGGCCGGGAAGCATTTTTCGATCAGTTCCAGCATGATCGAAACGGTCACCGACGCGCCTGGCGAAGCACCCAGCAGGGCAGCAAGGGAACCGTCCTTGGCTGCGACCAGTTCGGTACCGAACTGCAGAACGCCGCCCTTTTTCGGGTCTTTCTTGATGATCTGCACCCGTTGGCCGGCCACTTCCAGGCGCCAGTCTTCGGCTTTCGCTTCAGGGTAGAAGCGGCGCAGGGAATCCAGACGCTGCTCCATCGACTGCATCACTTCGCTGACCAGGTACTTGGTCAGGTCCATGTTGTTTTTCGCCACGGCCAGCATCGGGCCGATGTTGCCGGCGCGAACCGACATCGGCAGGTCCATGAAGGAGCCGTGCTTGAGGAACTTGGTGGTGAAACCGGCGTAAGGTCCGAACAGCAGGGACTTCTTGCCATCGACCACGCGAGTGTCCAGGTGCGGCACCGACATCGGTGGCGAACCCACGGCAGCCTGGCTGTACACCTTGGCCTGGTGATGCTTGACCACTTCAGGGTTGTCGCAACGCAGCCACTGGCCGCTGATCGGGAAGCCGCCGAAGCCTTTGCTTTCTTCGATGCCCGAGGCCTGCAACAGCGGCAATGCCGCGCCGCCCGCACCGAGGAACACGAATTTTGCGTCGACTTCGCGGGTGTTACCGCTGTTGACGTCCTTGATGCTGACGGTCCAGCCGCCGTTGTTGCGCTTCAGGCCGGTCACGCGCTTGCAGTACTTGACCTGGGCATCGGGTGCGCTGGTCAGGTGCTTGAGCAACTGGTTGGTCAGCGCGCCGAAGTTGACGTCGGTGCCATTGATCACACGGGTGGCGGCGAGGGTTTCGCCAGCGTCACGCCCCGGCATCATCAATGGCATCCAGTCGGCCATTTTTGCCTTGTCTTCGGTGTATTCCATGTCCGCGAAGGCGTGGTGCTTGCTCAGCACCTTGAAGCGTTCCTTGAGGAAGGACACGCCGCTGTCGCCCTGGACGAAGCTCAGGTGCGGCACCGGGCTGATGAAGGTCTTGCACGAGCCGAAGGTGCCTTTTTTGGTCAGGTAGGACCAGAACTGCTTCGACACTTCAAACTGAGTGTTGATGTGCACGGCTTTCTTGATGTCGACGGTGCCGTCGGCGGCCTGCGGCGTGTAATTGAGCTCACACAGCCCGGCGTGACCGGTACCGGCGTTGTTCCACGGGTTGGAACTCTCCGCGGCACCGGAATCCATCAGCTCGACGACTTCCAGCTTGATCGCGGGGTCGAGCTCTTTGAGCAGTACAGCGAGGGTGGCACTCATGATGCCGGCCCCAACCAGTACTACGTCGACTGCTTCGTTATGCGCCATTTAACGCGTCTCCAAAATCTGCAGCACCAAATTGTCGGCATGGCTGCCAGGCGTTCAGGGCGTGTCAGTGATGCCCCAGGTACCCATGGCAGTGTCGCCATGTCCGAATCTTCGCAATTTATCGCAACTTCGACGGACGCTACCGGCCGGGTTTATGAGGTCAATGAACTCATTTCAACGCGCGACTGGCAATTCGACTTATGGTCGAGACATCCGTTTGTGCAACCAAATCCGTAGCGGACAGGCTTCAGGCTCCGGTGTTCGAGGAATACTCGGTCCTGTGTCGTTGGGCTGTTTCAGACGCTAATGGTGCATGTTCAGACGCAAAACTATTCATTTGCTCGCCACACTCTTGTGAAGTTGTGAAAACCCGTTTTTTTCACGCTCTTTTGAAGACGTGAACCTCAAAAAAGGGCTGTCCCAGCCTGGCACCGTGCCCGGATGGATCGCCGCCATGGAATACATGACAGGCAAAACGGGCAAACAGCTCAGTGACCGAGCGTAATGACAGCTCTGCAGATTCGCGAAAAGTGGGGTTTTTGCTCAAGGAACAGCAAGCGCGCCAGCTTCACTCGATCTGTGTGGGCGGCTCTCTGTGGGCGGTGCGGGGTGCCAATACCGAAGCATTGACGATTGCTGCGAGGCCCGATCAGGAGACGTCCTTATAATCGGGGGGAGATTGTATCTAAGAAACGCGGGGAAATGGACGTGTTTAATGACTTTTATTAGGCGTCTGGTCAGGTCGCCAGCAGTTGTTGAGCGCGAGCGCGGGGTTGGCGCTGGTTGACACGGGCGCTGGCGGGCAGGGGATGGTGCAGCCAGTTGAGGCGGATTTCTTCGATTTCGACCCAGCCATCGCCCATCGGCTGGAGGCTGCACTGCTTGAAAGCCTGGCAATGGCCGTTGCGGTCGAGCAGGGCGAAGCAGCGATGCAACGGGCGCGGTGTGAACAGGGAGACGAGAAGGCGCATGGGAAATACCTCGTGGGATTTACCGCATACGTTGTCAGCAAGTCGTGACGTGCCGGTGAAAGGAGGGTGAACGATGTGTGACAGGAACCGCGGTCCACGGGGTTTGTCTGAGATTCTGGTATTCGTTGCATGACGCTAGTTACCCGCAGTGGCGCACCGCTATACTGCCGGCCTGTTTGTGCCTGATTCTGGAGAGAAGAGCATGTTGCAACGCCTGTTGTTCGGTTTGATCACTGTGACCAGTTTGACCCTGGTTGGCTGCGCCCACAGCCCGCAACAACTGAGTCCGGAGCCGAAGCTGACCACTCAGCTGGCACCGGTCGGCCATGGCCAGCCAGTCGTGGTGCGTGTGGTGGACGGTCGTCCGTCGCCAACCCTGGGCACCCGTGGCGGTCTGTATCCGGAGACCAGCGCGATCACGGTGCAGGGCGCGCAGATTCTGCCGAAGCTGCAGGCCCAGGCCGAAGCGGCCGTGCGCTTGCTCGGCTTTACCCCGACTAACAATGCGCCGAATGCCCCGCAACTGACCGTGACCCTGGCCGAGCTGAAGTATCAGTCGCCTAAAGAAGGCATGTATGTGACCGAGGCGACCATCGGCGCGACCTTCCGCTCTGACGTGCAGAACGCCAACCGCCGCTACAGCGGTCGTTACGGTGCATCCCTGGACCAGCGTTTCGGCATGGCGCCGAACCAGGAAACCAACACCAAGCTGGTCAGCGATGTGTTGAGCGATGCGTTGACGCGCCTGTTCAAGGACCCGACCGTGGGTCAGATTCTCGGCGAATAAGTTTTCGCTGAAATCAAAAAGCCCGGCGCCAGTGATGGCCCCGGGCTTTTTTGTGCCTGCACCGCCGATCCCGTGTAGGAGCGAGGCTTGCCCGCGAAGACGGTGTGTCAGGCGACATCAATGTTGAATGAGAGGCCGCCTTCGCGGGCAAGCCTCGCTCCTACAAGGGGGCTGCGGTGTCAGGCGGCTTGTGAGTAAAACTCCAGCACACTCACGCCCGTCAGCAAATCCGCCTCCGGCAGATCCGCATGTTGATGCCCGCCCAGCGCGCAATACACCAGCCAATGACGATCCTGAACGTTGAAGGCAAGGCTGCCGACCAAAGTTTGTTGTTCGTCGCTTTGAGCAATGAGATAGAGGCGATCCTGGTTTTCAGCGTGCAGCATGACGGTATCCATGTCGGTTTTGGTGGGGCGAGAGATTGGCGCATTCAGATGACGAAGCCGTGACGCAGGGCAGGAATCTGCCAAATGGTGAGTTATTTATCGTATAGCGGCGGGCAGGAGGGACGGCTTTCGGTAGAATCCGCGCCGCGGTCGTCGATCTGGCTTCCGCCACACCTGTTTTGTCCGAGGTTCGTGATGTCGCTGCATTTGATGACGCTGTTTACCGCCCATCCCGCCAAATTGATCAACCTGCTCGCCTTGCTGCTGGCCTTTCCGGGCAGCTGGCTGTTGCACGCCACGCGTCGTCGTGAACAACGCGCGATGGCCAACCTCGAAGCGCAGAGCCAGGGCCGTCGCATCGATGAGCCAATGTTGATGCTGGATGGTGCGACCTTGCGCATGAACCGGTTTTTCTACCGCTTCGGTTTCGCCTGCCTGGGGTTGGCGCTGCTGGTGTCTTGGATCAGCACGCGGGTCTGAATGCACAGTAACCCCCTGTAGGAGTGAGCCTGCTCGCGATGGACGTCAACGATAACGCGTGCAGTCTGAATAAACGCGGTGTCTGAACGTTTTTCGCGAGCAGGCTCGCTCCTACAGAGTGCGTGCCCAGGCCACTGCTAGAGCGGCAACCCGGCCTTCACACGGTACTGATTACGCACCGGCGTGGCGTATTGCAGCACCAGGAACGGACGATGTTCTTCCGGGCAAGCGTCCAGGCGCTGTTGCCATTCTTCCTGGGCTTTCGCCAGTTCGTCGGCAGCAAACACATCAGACGCTTTCGGCACCTGCAACTGCGGGTCGGCATCCTTCCACTGCGCGTAAGCCAGGTAGTGCACCGGGAACAAGCGGTAGCCGCCGAGAATCTGCTTGTCCATCTCGACCGCCAATTGCTTGGTGTCTTCGAACAGATCGGTGATCGGCGCGGCGAAGTTCACGTGGACTCGCCCCTTGTAGCCGGTAATGCCCTTGGCGATGCTCACATCGTCCTCGCCTGGCGCCTTGGTGTAGGTGCCGGTGGTGGCGCGGATGTAGAGTTCGCGGGCCTTGGCCTGGTCGCACGGGTCGTATTCGTAGCTGATCGACACCGGGGTGACGTTCAGCGAGCGGATGACTTCGCCGAACGGCTCGTCCTTGCGGCTCATGTGGAACATCTTGAGGATCGCCGACTCGGTCCGGTCGTCGCCGTCCTTGGCCCGGCCTTCGGCCTGCGCGATCCAGATGGAGGCGCAATCGTTGCGGATCGAGTGGTTGATGTACGCCGACAACAGCTGATAAGCCGCCATTTTCTCGCGGCGACCGGTGATCGAACGGTGCACGATGAAGCTCTTGTTCAGGCGCATCAGGTCGCTGACAAAGGGCTTTTGCAGCAGGTTGTCGCCAATCGCGATGCGCGGCGTCGGCAGGCCTGCGTGGTACACGGCATAGTTGACGAAGGCCGGGTCCATCACGATGTCGCGGTGGTTGGCGATGAACAGGTAGGCGCTGCCGGACTTGAATTGCTCGACGCCGGTGTACGTGACACCGTCCGTGGCGCGCTCGATGGTGTGGTCGACGTAATACTCGACTTTGTCCTGCAGCGTGGCCACCGAATCGATGCCGGCGAACTCACGGCGCAGCCGATGAGCTATAAGAGGTTTGAGCATCCAGCCGAAGGCACCGGCAAAACGCGGGAAGCGGAAGTGGGTGAGGATATCTAGAAACGCCTTGTCGCCGAGCAAGCGTGCCAGCACCGCTGGGACTTCGCTGTCGTCGTAAGGTCGGATGGCATCGAATTCGCCCATCATGCTCTCTTGTTAGAAACGGCTAGGGTAAGTAAAGGTTTTGATCGAAAACCAACGGGGCACGGTCTGAAAAGTTAGCCAGACAAAAATAGCCCTGCAAATAGACCGGCGATTATACGCACAAGTCACTTGGGAGACCGCGATGCTGGAAACTGCAGAGTATGAATGTCCGTATTGTGGTGAAGAGGTCGAGACGACTGTGGATTTGTCGGCGGGTGATCAGACCTATATCGAGGACTGTCAGGTGTGTTGTCGGCCAATTAAGTTTGTGTTGCAGGTTCATGGAGAGGAGTGGCATCTCGAAGTGTTCAGCGAGAACGAGTGAGGGCATCCATGCAGCGAATCTACGAACCGGAAAACCTGATGGAAGGCGAGTTGCTGCAAAGCATGTTGGCCAGCGAGGGCGTCGAGGCGCATCTGGTCGGCCGCGATTTGCTTGGCGGCACCGGCGAATTGCCGATCTTCGGCCTGCTGGGCTTGTCGGTGGATAACGACCAGGCCGAATACGCCCGGGAGTTGATCACCGCGTACAATGCCGCGCTGCCAATGCCCGGCGATGAACCGGAAAGCTTTCCCGGCACGCTGGTCTGTTAGGCTGACGTTCGTTTGATCAAGAGTCGTGTTGCCCCATGTGTGGACGTTATGCCCTGTTTCGCTGGAATCCCGCCTTCGCGGCCCTGCCTGGCTTCCCCGCCGATCAGCAGGCCCAGTGGAATATTTCCCCCAATGATTCGGTGTTGATGCTGCGTGCCGGCGCCGACGGCGAGCGTGAATTGGCCCGTGCCCGCTGGGGTTTGACACCGCCGTGGCTCACCGATCTGTCCCGCACGCCGGCCCATGCCCGCGCCGAAACCGTGGCCGAGCAACCGATGTTTCGCCAGGCCCTGCGCGAGCGCCGCTGCCTGTTGCCGGCCAACGGTTTTTACGAATGGCGCGGCACGACGCGCAAGCGCCCGTATTGGCTGACGCCGGGGGAGGGCTCGACGCTGTTTTTCGCGGCGATCTGGGAGGCGTATCCGGTACAGGAACAGGTGTGGCTGAGCACGGCCGTGATCACGCAACCGGCGGCGAGTCAGCGCCGGCCGTTGATCCTGGATGCGGCGGGGCAGGAGGCGTGGCTCGATCCCGAGACGCCGTTGCATGTGTTGCAGGGATTACTGGCCAGTGAACCCGCGGCGTTGCGCGAGCGGGTGTTGGCGAATCTGGTGAATGATCCGAAGTTGAATGGGCCGGAGTGTTTGACTCCCGGCTGATGGGTTGTCTGGGCTGACGCCATCGCTGGCAAGCCAGCTCCCACAGGGGTTTGTGGCGTTCACAAAACCTGTGGGAGCTGGCTTGCCAGCGATGGGGCCTTTGGATCAAACCTTGAACTGATTGATCAACCGCCGCTGCTGCTCAGCCAGCTTGGTCAACCCCGCACTCGCCGCGCTTGATTCATCCGCACCGCCCGCCACTTCATTGGCCACTTGCCCAATGTTGATCACGTTCCGGTTGATGTCATCCGCCACCGCACTCTGTTCCTCGGCTGCGCTGGCAATCTGGGTGTTCATGTCGTTGATCACCGACACCGCCTGAGTGATCGCATCCAGCGCTTCAGCCGCTTTCGCCGCATGCTGCACGCTTTCGTCGGTGCGGTTCTGGCTGTCTTCCATCACCCGCACCACATCGCGCGTGCCTTGTTGCAGCTGCTGGATCATGGTCTGGATTTCTTCGGTGGCCTTCTGGGTTTTCTGCGCGAGGTTGCGCACCTCATCGGCCACCACCGCAAAGCCACGGCCCTGCTCGCCGGCGCGTGCCGCTTCAATGGCGGCGTTCAAGGCCAGCAGGTTGGTCTGCTCGGCGATGCCACGAATGGCGGTGAGGATCGCGTTGATGTTCTCGCTGTCCTTGGCCAGGTTTTGCACCACACCGACAGCCTTGCCGATTTCCACGGCCAGCACACCGATCGAGTTCGACGTATCCCGCACGATCTGTTTGCCCTGAGAGGCCGCCTGATCCGCATGGCTGGCCGCTTGCGCCGCCTGGGTCGCGTTGCGCGCCACGTCCTGGGCGGTGGCGGTCATTTCATGCACCGCCGTGGCGACCTGATCGATTTCGACCATTTGTTTCTGTACGCCAATGTTGGTGCGGATGGCGATGTCAGCGGTGTGTTCCGACGAATCGCTGACGCTCTGCACCGACGTCACCACTTGGGTGATCATCGCCTGCAACTTGGCGAGGAAAGTGTTGAAGCCTTTGGCGATCGAGCCCAGTTCGTCGGCGCGATCACTGGTCAGGCGGCGCGTCAGGTCGCCTTCACCTTTGGCAATGTCATCGAGCATGGCCACCATTTGTTTCAGTGGGCGAGCAATGCCGTGGCCCACCAGCCAGATCACCAGCAAACCGACGCCGGCGATCAGCAGACCGACCATAGCCATGCCGAAGGTGTCGGATTTGCGCTGGGTGTTCAGGTCGGCCTGGAGTTTTTGCAGGTCGGCCATCACCGCGTTCAGCGGCAGTTGCAGCATCAGCGTCCAGCGGGCGTCGGTCTGGCCGATGCCGAACGGCAGGTACAACTCGATCCGGCCCTGGGCCTTGTCGACGGTGTAGGTGACTTCGCCGCGCTTCAGATTGGCCATGTTGGCGATCTGCTGGCTGTCGAGGATGTCACTGACCTTCTCGCCGAATTTGCTCGGGTCCTTGGTGTAGGCAACGATCCGGCCATTACCGCCGATCAGCGCCATGACGCCCGAGCCGTTGTACAACTTCTGGTTCGCGCCCAGGAGCATTTCCTGGATGAAGTTCACCGAGAGGTCGGCGCCGACGATGCCCTGGAACGCACCGTTGAGCATGATCGGTTCAATAAAGGACGCGAGCATGACGATTTTGTCGCCGACCTTGTAGGGCGCCGGATCAATCACGCAGGATTTTTTGGTTTCTTTCGAGCACAGGTAGTACTCGCTGGCGCGCACGCCGGTAGACAGGGTTTTCTGGTCGTCGACGTCCACCAGTTTGTCCAGGCCCAGGCTGCCGTCTTCGTTGCGGAACCACCACGGCAGGAAGCGCCCGTTGCTGGCGTCGATGCCGACGACCTTGGTGTCGACGTAGGCTGCGTCGTTGTGGTCGAGGGCGTTTTTTTCCCAACCGATGTAGGTGCCGAGAATCTTCGGGTTTTTGGCGACGTTTTCCTTGATCAGGCTGATCAATTGCTCGCGGCTCAGGTTCAGTTGCGGCTGGCCATCGGCGCCTGGCGTGCCGATCAGGGCGTTGACCCGCACCAGTCCGCCGGCAATCAGCAGCGGCGCTTCGAGTTCACGCTGGATCTGGCTGACCTGGGTTTGCGCCAGGGACGTCAGGCGCTGCTCGATGACTTGCTCGAATTGCGCCTGGGTCCGATCCTGAACCATGTCTTGCGTCCGTGCGCCGGAAAACAGCGCGTACAGCACCAGGGCTGCCACGACACTTAATACGATGGCGCCAGCGAGGGCCGCCACGGAAAACTGGATGGACTTGAATTTCATGGGTGCTCCGCACGCAAGAGGACTTCTGCGGTGCTGTATCGGCAGGGGGCTCGAGGGCCATGAGTGAGGTGTGACGAAATGGCTGTTTTGGAGCCGTCGATGTCGCAATTGAATCATTGCCGGCCGTGACTGGCCGTGGCGGGTGGCGGTATGTGAATTTTTTCCTACTGTTGATGAGAGCTTTGTCCGAAATCCACGTCTGTATGTCTGTTGTATCTGGCGCCGATACAAATCGACGCCTAGGATACGCGGCATGTTTCGAGGGAGTTTTGTGATGAACAAGCGATTGGTTTTGTGTGCTCTGAGCGCGGGTCTGCTGCTCGCGGGTTGTCAGTCGGTCAACACCACCAGCGGCGGAGCCGTGGGCGTGGAGCGCAAGCAGTACATGTTCAGCATGTTGTCCTCGGACGAGGTCAACCAGATGTACGCCCAGTCTTATCAAAAGACCGTTGGCGAGGCGACCAACAAAGGTGTGCTGGACAAGACCAGCAACGATGCCAAGCGCATCCAGGTGATCGCTGATCGGCTGATCGCCCAGGCGCCGATTTTCCGTCCGGATTCGGCCCAGTGGAAATGGGAAGTCAACCTGATCAAGAGTGATGAGCTCAACGCCAACTGCGGGCCTGGCGGCAAGATCATTTTCTACACCGGGCTGATCGACAGCCTGCAACTGACCGACGATGAAATCGCCGCGATCATGGGCCATGAAATCGCCCACGCCCTGCGTGAGCACGGTCGTGAAGCGATGTCCAAGGCGTACGGCATCGAAATGGCCAAGCAGGGCGCGGGTGCCTTGCTCGGTCTGGGCCAGGACAGCCTGGCCCTGGCGGACACCGTGGCCAACTACGGCATGACGCTGCCCAACAGTCGCGCCAACGAAAACGAAGCGGACCTGATCGGCCTGGAACTGGCGGCCCGCGCCGGTTACAACCCGAACGCCGCGATCACCCTGTGGAACAAGATGAGCAAGGCTTCGGAAGGTTCGCCACCGGAGTTCATGAGCACTCACCCGGCGTCGTCCAGTCGGATTGCGTCGTTGCAGGCGGCGATTCCGAAGGTGATGCCGTTGTACGAGAACGCGCGGAAGTCCTGATAGTTATGTTTTGAAGCCTCGGGCCTCATCGCGAGCAGGCTCGCTCCCACAGGTGATTGCATTCCAATGTGGGAGCGAGCCTGCTCGCGATGAACGATAACGCGGTCTAACGACCTAACGCGTCAAACCCACCCACTGCTCTGCATCGCCTTGTACACCGCGACAATCGCCAGGACGAAGAACGCCGACGCCGCCAGTCGACGAATCAGGGTCAATGGCAATTTGTCCGCCGCAAAGTTACCCGCCAAAACCACCGGCACGTTGGCAATCAACATGCCCAGGGTGGTGCCGATAATCACCAGCCACAGTTCCGGGTATTGCGCGGCCAGCATCACGGTCGCGATCTGGGTCTTGTCACCGATTTCCGCGAGGAAGAACGCGATCAATGTCGTCAGGAACGGCCCGAATTTGCGGGCGGTGCTGGCTTCATCGTCATCCATCTTGTCCGGCACCAGGGTCCACAATGCCGTCGCAGCGAAGCTTGCGGCGAGGATCCAGTGCAACACCGCATCCGAGAAGAAACTGCCGACCCAGGCACCTACCGCACCGGCTGCCGCGTGGTTGGCCAGGGTGGCGGCGACGATGCCGGCGATGATTGGCCACGGTTTGCGAAAGCGGGCAGCAAGGATGAGCGCGAGCAGTTGCGTCTTGTCGCCGATTTCGGCCAAGGCAACGATTGCGGTGGGAACGAGAAGTGAATCCAGCATCAGGGTTTTCCTAAGGGGCGGGTCGACACGGCTATGACACGTACAGCCTTCCCGCCCCGGGTAAGGTGTTCGTGTCATAGGTCTTGTCAAACCCTGGCGATCCGTCTGATGCGGACGCTTGGGTCGCATACGCCATGGTCTGAGGACCAAGTATGTTGACGTATGCCGGACGAGCATGGCGCTCGTGGGAGACTACTCCCCTAGGACGGAGCGGATTCTGCCTAGGCTAATCCGATAGGGCAAGTACAAATTGCTAACCGCGTTTGGCCCGGTAGATTCGGAAACCCTGACCTTCGGCCTTGATCGCACACACGCCGAGGTGCTCTTCGATCAGCGGTTGGTACTTCAGGAAGCTGTTCGCGACCAGCCGCAGTTCGCCACCGTTTTTCAGATGTTTGGCGGCTTTTCGCAGCAAGTTCTCGGTGGCGAAGTAATCGGTGTGCACGCCGACATGGAACGGCGGGTTGCTCAGAATGGCACTCAAACCCATCGGCGCGGCATCGATTCCGTCACCGGTAATGACGTCCGCTTCCAGACCATTGGCAGCCAGGGTCAAGCGACTGCTGGCGGCGGCAAACGCATCCACGTCGAGCAGCGTGACCTGATTGTGCGGATAACGACGTTTGACCGCCGCGCCCAAAACACCGGCGCCGCAACCGAAGTCCAGCAAATGGCCGCTTGGCAATTTGTCCAGGTGCTCCAGCAACAACGCGCTGCCGCGATCCAGTCGACCGTGGCTGAACACGCCCGGCAGGCTGATGACTTTCAGTGGACCTTCGGCCAGCGGCAATTCGTAGGTCTGGGCCAGACTTTCCAGGGATTTGGCTTGCGGCGCATCGGCCACGGTGACCAGCCACAGCTGGCAATGACGCGCACTGTCGAGCTTGCGCGGTTTGCCAAACGGGTTCAGTTGTTTGGCCGCGCCTTCGATGCCGCTGCGTTTTTCACCCACCAGGTACAACTCGCGTCCGGCCAGGCGCGAGGCGAGGGCGTTGAGGATGTAATCGGTGAGGTCCTTGGATTTGGGCAGAAACACCACGGCGGTGTCGAATTCGCGCTCGGGCGCAGTCACGCCAAAATGGCTGCGCTCGGTGAAGCGGGCATCCAGCGCGGCCTGATCGCCGGCGTGCCAGCACCAGCCGTGGGCGTCGGGCAGGCGCCCGAGCAAATCATCGGCGGGCAAACCGGCCAGCAGCACCGAACCCTGGAATAACTCGGCCTGACGAAGCAGTACTTCACTGCGCGGATCCATACTCTGCTCCTTGAAAAAAAGTGCCGCAGTTTATCAACTGACGACCCGCAGCGCCTTACCGCTGAAGTATCCCTGCGCGTTTTCGGTCAATTGGCCAACGATCCGCTGCCGCGCCTCGCGACTGCCCCAGGCGTTGTGCGGCGTAACGATCAGGCGTGGAATGTCGGCGGCGAGCAACGGGTTGCCGGCGCTCGGCGGTTCGACGCTCAACACGTCGGTGGCCGCACCGCCGAGGTGGCCGTTACGCAAGGCATCGGCCAGCGCCTGTTCATCAATCAGGCCGCCACGGGCGGTGTTCACCACAAAAGCGCCGGGTTTCATCGAGGCGAGTTCGCGGGCACCGATGAAGTGGCGAGTGTGTTCGTTGAGCGGGCAGTGCAGCGTCAGCGCGTCGATTTGCGGCAACAGTTCATCCAGCGGCAAACGGTCCGGTCGGGCGGGGCGCCCCGGAATCTGCCCAAGCAGCACGCGCATGCCGAAGGCTTCGGCCAGTCGTGCGACCGCGCCGCCCAGTTCGCCATGACCGAGCAAACCGAGGGTTTTGCCTTCCAGTTCGACGATCGGGTAGTCCAGCAGGCAGAACTGTTTTGCCTGTTGCCAGCGACCTTCACCGACGGCTTTCTGATAATCGGCGAGGCGCGTCGCCAGGTTCAGCAGCAGCATGATCGTGTGCTGCGCCACCGATGGCGTGCCGTAACCCTGGCAGTTGCAGACGGTCACGCCATGGGCGCGGGCGGCGGCGAGGTCGACGTTATTGGTGCCGGTGGCGGTGATCAGGATCAGCTTCAGTTCGGGGCTGGCGGCGATGGCGGCTGCGTCGATCAGGATTTTGTTGCTGATGGCGACGGTGGCGCCCTTGAGGCGTTCGATCACTTGATCCTGTGTGGTCTGCGCAAACAGTTGCAAATCATCGAAGCAGGCGCGCAATGGACTGAGGTCGAGATCGCCGAGGTCCAGCGAGGGGTGGTCGAGGAAAACGGCGCGGCGAGAGTTCGTCATCAACTGTACCTTTTGTGCATTGAACTGAAGGCGTAATCTGCCGAGCCTACCAGATGAAACAAATCGTTACGCATCATCGGATAGCACGCTGACCCCTGTGGGAGCGAGACCGGCTTGCCGGCGAAAATGGTGTGTCAGACAAGAGTTTTGCGACTGACACTCCCTCATCGCGAGCAGGGCTCGCTCCCACAGGGATTGCGGACACCTTGAGCGTACTTTTATCGATCTGCCTTTTGAGGAGCCCGCATGTATTGGACAGAGTTCTTGACCGTTGCCCTGATTCACCTGCTGGCCGTCGCCAGCCCCGGCCCGGATTTCGCCGTGGTGGTGCGTGAGAGCGTGACCCACGGTCGTCGCGCCGGCACCTGGACGGCGATGGGGGTCGGTACGGCGATTTTCCTGCACGTTGGCTATTCGCTGCTCGGTATCGGCCTGATCGTGTCCCAGTCGATCGTGCTGTTCAACGCCTTGAAATGGGCGGCGGCCGCGTATCTGCTGTACATCGGTTTCAAGGCCCTGCGCGCGCAACCGGCCAAGCCGGTGACTGACGACCTGCACAAGGAAGCGGGTGATCGCACCGCTCGCGGCGCCTTCACCTCGGGTTTCGTGACCAACGGTCTGAACCCGAAAGCCACGCTGTTCTTCCTGTCGTTGTTCACCGTGGTGATCAATCCGCATACGCCATTGGCGGTGCAGGCCGGTTACGGGGTTTACCTGGCGGCGGCGACGGCTTTCTGGTTCTGCCTGGTGGCGATGCTGTTCAGCCAGCAGCGTGTACGCGCGGGTTTCGCCCGCATGGGCCACTGGTTCGACCGGACCATGGGCGCCGTGCTGATCGCCATCGGCGTGAAACTCGCGTTTACCGAAATGCACTGATCGACGAACACCACCCTTTGTAGGAGCCAGCTTGCTGGCGATGGTCTTTAACGATGACGCATCTATTCTGGAAAGGATGCGGCGCCTGCAAGACCATCGCCAGCAAGCCGGCTCCTACAGGTCTGGATAGCTGTTAAATGCTGGCGCAACGCTAGCATTTGCTGAATGTTGCAAATCATTCCTTCGGCTGATTTGGTTGTCATGGAAGGGCACTAGAGTGCTTACTTTCAGCCACGACCGTGCAGTCAGAAAAGGGATTCTTATGTTGCAGACTCGCGTTATCCCCCCAGCCGAAGGCGCTTACCAGTATCCGCTGCTGATCAAACGGCTGCTGATGTCCGGCGCGCGCTATGAGAAAACCCGCGAGATCATTTACCGCGATCAATTGCGCTACAGCTATCCGACCCTGATCGAACGGGTCGCACGCCTGGCCAACGTGCTGACGGCGGCCGGCGTCAAGGCCGGCGATACCGTGGCGGTGATGGACTGGGACAGTCATCGTTATCTGGAATGCATGTTTGCCATTCCGATGATCGGCGCGGTGATCCACACCATCAACGTGCGCCTGTCGCCGGAACAGATCCTCTACACCATGAATCACGCCGAGGACCGCTTCGTGCTGGTCAACAGCGAATTCGTCGGGCTGTACAACGCGATTGCCGGGCACCTGACCACCGTCGAGAAAACCCTGCTGCTGACCGACCTGCCGGAAAAAACCGCCGACCTGCCGAACCTCGTCGGTGAATACGAGCAGTTGCTGGCGGCCGCGAGCACGCAGTACGACTTCCAGGATTTCGACGAAAATTCGGTCGCGACCACCTTCTATACCACCGGCACCACCGGCAATCCCAAAGGCGTGTACTTCACCCATCGGCAATTGGTGCTGCACACCATGGGCGTGTCGACCATCATGGGCGCCATCGACAGTGTGCGGCTGTTGGGCACCAACGACGTGTACATGCCGATCACCCCGATGTTCCATGTGCACGCCTGGGGCTTGCCGTATGTGGCGACCATGCTCGGGCTCAAGCAGGTTTATCCGGGGCGCTACGATCCCGAATACCTGGTGGAGCTGTGGCGCAAGGAAAAGGTCACCTTCTCGCATTGCGTACCGACCATCCTGCAGATGGTTCTCAACGCCAAGGCGGCGCAGGGCACCGACTTCGGCGGCTGGAAAATTGTCATCGGCGGCAGTGCATTGAATCGTGCGTTGTACGAAGCCGCCAAAGCCAAAGGCATTCAGCTGACCGCCGCGTACGGCATGTCGGAAACCGGCCCGCTGGTTTCCTGTGCGCACCTCAACGATGAGCTGATGGCGGGCACCGAAGACGAACGCACCACGTACCGGATCAAGGCCGGCGTGCCGGGGCCTTTGGTGGAAGCGGCCATTGTCGACACCGACGGTAACTTCCTGCCCGCCGATGGCGAGACCCAGGGCGAATTGGTGCTGCGTGCGCCGTGGCTCACCGAAGGCTATTTCAATGAGCCGCAGAAGGGCGCGGAGCTCTGGGCCGGTGGCTGGCTGCACACCGGGGACGTGGCGACGCTGGACAGCATGGGCGTGATCGACATTCGCGACCGGATCAAGGACGTAATCAAGACCGGCGGCGAATGGATTTCCTCCCTGGACCTGGAAGACCTGATCAGTCGCCATGCAGCGGTACGCGAAGTAGCAGTGGTGGGCATTGCCGATCCGCAGTGGGGCGAACGCCCGTTTGCCTTGCTGGTGATCCGCGAGGGCCATGTAATCGGGGCCAGGGAACTCAAGGAGCACCTCAAGCCATTTGTGGAACTGGGGCACCTGAGCAAGTGGGCCATCCCGAGCCAGATCGCCCTTGTTACTGAAATTCCCAAGACCAGTGTCGGCAAACTCGACAAGAAGCGAATTCGCCTCGACATCACTGAATGGCAAGCCAACAACAGCACCTTCCTCTCGACGCTTTAAGCGTCTTCCGGCGTGCCCGAAATGGCACGCCAGCCCCACCAAGCAAGCGCTTGGCTTGTGAAATCAGAATTTTCAGCCATCATTCCCGTGCCGACAGGTGTCGGCTTGGCGAAAGGACTGTTCCAGAGTGGCCGGCAGCTGCAAATCACACTTTAGAGGGATCAAGCAGTACTACCTGCTGGCTATAGTCCGCTCAAGGATTTTTAAGAACGGGGCACACGCACAAAACGGGGCGATGCAACTTTGGAGTGAATTCGGAATGCCTTGGCTTCCGGTCAACCACAGCGTTTTTAAAAGTACTCAATGCCATAACAATAATGCACATGGAGTAGCGTCGATGACATCAGTAAACCAGTTCTGGCGCCGGGCAAAACTGCCTCTGGCTGTCAGTCTTGCCTCTACGCTCGCCGGGCCCGCATTCGGCGTCAGTTTCAACGTTGGTGAAATCGAAGGTCAGTTCGACTCATCCCTGTCGATTGGTGCCAGTTGGTCTACCGAGAGCGCCAACAAGAACCTCATCGGCGTCAACAACGGTGGTCGTGGCCTGTCCCAGACCTCCGATGACGGCCACTTGAACTTCAAGAGCGGGGAAACCTTCTCGAAGATCTTCAAAGGCATCCATGACCTTGAATTGAAATACGGCGACACCGGCATCTTCGTCCGGGGCAAATACTGGTATGACTTCGAACTCAAGGACGAAGACCGTCCGTTCAAGGACATCAGCGACAACAACCGCAAGGAAGGCGCCAAGTCCTCCGGCGGGCAAATTCTCGACGCCTTCGTCTACCACAACTACTCGGTTGCCGATCAGCCGGGTTCCGTGCGTCTGGGCAAACAAGTGGTCAGCTGGGGCGAGAGTACGTTCATCGGCGGCGGCATCAACTCGATCAACCCGATCGACGTTTCCGCGTTCCGCCGTCCAGGTGCCGAGATCAAGGAAGGCCTGATCCCGGTCAACATGTTCTACGTGTCCCAGAGCCTGACCGAGAACCTTTCCACGGAAGCGTTCTATCAACTGGAATGGGACCAGACCGTTACCGACAACTGCGGTACGTTCTTCTCGCAACCGGACGTGATTTCCGATGGCTGCGATAACAACCTGGCCGTGCTGCGGACCCGTAACGGGCTCAACAACTCGTTGGCGGCCGCTCGTTTGCCAGCCGCCTCGCGCAACGCGGTCCTCAACACGCTGGCTGCCAGGGGCGTGAACTGGGGTAACCCGGACGAAGGCGCGATCGTTCGTCGTGGTCCGGATCGCGATGCGCGTGACAGTGGCCAGTTCGGCGTGTCCTTCAAGTACATGTTCGAGCCGCTGGACACCGAATTCGGTGCCTACATGATGAACTACCACAGCCGTGCGCCGATTTTCAGCGGCAAGGGGGCTCCGGCGAGCGCCTATAACGCACAGGCACTGGGTGGCGCTCTGACTGGCGCACTGGTTGGCACAGGCATTCCGCTGGGAACCGCAGCTGGCATCGTGGGTGGCGCGAACGGACTGGCGGCGCAAACCCTGCCATTGGTGGTGGCGGGTAACTCCAGCTACTTCATCGAATACCCTGAAGATATTCGGCTTTATGGCCTGAGCTTCTCCACCACGTTGCCTACCGGCACCGCCTGGAGTGGTGAGTTCAGCTACCGTCCGAACGCACCGGTACAGCTCAACACCACCGACATCCTCTTTTCCGGCCTGACGCCACTGAACCCGAGCGTTTCCGTGCTGCAAGGGCAGCCTGGTGCGGATCAGCATGGCTATCGTCGCAAGGAAGTGTCTCAACTGCAGACAACCTTCACCCACTTCTTCGATCAGGTGATGGGTGCCGAGCGACTGACGTTGGTGGGCGAGGTTGGCTGGACTCACGTCGGCGGCCTGGAAAGCACTTCGAAAGCCCGTTACGGACGTGACCCGAGCTACGGCCCAGGTCCATTGCCAAACGGTCAGTGCCAGGCATTGAACGCTTCGACCCTGGCAGGCGGTCCGCAAAACAACGTCAACCGCTACTGCGAAAACGATGGCTTCACCACGACTGACTCCTGGGGCTATCGCGCTCGTGCGATCTGGGAATACAACGACGTGATCGCCGGTGTGAACTTCAAGCCGAACATCGCCTGGTCCCATGACGTCGACGGTTACTCACCTGGCCCTGGCGGCAACTTCGAGGAAGGTCGCAAAGCGGTCAGCCTGGGTCTCGATGCCGAGTACCAGAACACCTACACCGCGTCCCTGGCCTACACCAACTTCTTTGACGGCAAGTACACCACCGTGGATGACCGCGACTTCGTTGCGCTCAGCTTCGGCGTGAACTTCTAAGCACTGCATTTTCAGGACGAACACACCTATGAAAACAACAAAGAGTCTGTTCAACGCTGGAGTTCTGGGGCTAACGCTGCTGGCGACCAGTGTGATGGCAGCGGTCCCTGCGGCCGAAGCGGACAAGCTGGGCAAGAGCCTGACGCCAATGGGCGCCGAGATGGCGGGCAATGCTGACGGTTCGATTCCAGCCTGGAAGCCGATGGCGAAGAACGCCGGCACCGCCGATGCCAAAGGTTTCCTGTCCGACCCGTTCGCCAGTGAAAAACCGCTGTTCACCATCACGGCGCAGAACGTCGATCAGTACAAGGACAAGCTTGCTCCAGGCCAGTACGCGATGTTCAAGCGTTACCCGGAAACCTTCAAGATGCCGGTTTACCCGTCCCATCGCGGCGCGACCGTGCCGGATGACGTGTTCGCTGCCATCAAGAGAAACGCCACCGCCACGGAACTGGTGTCCGGCGGCAACGGGCTGAAAAACTTCGAGACAGCCGTACCGTTCCCGATTCCAAAGAGCGGCGTTGAGGTTATCTGGAACCACATCACCCGTTATCGCGGTGGCAGCGTGACCCGTCTGGTGACCCAGGCCACCCCGCAGCCGAACGGCTCGTACAGCTTGGTGTACTTCCAGGATCAGTTCGTATTCCGCGACAAGATGAAGGATTACGATCCGGCGAACCCGGGCAACATCCTGTTCTACTTCAAGCAGGAAGTGACCGCGCCTGCACGTCTGGCCGGTGGTGTGCTGCTGGTGCACGAAACCCTCGATCAGGTGGCGGAACCACGTTCGGCGTGGGTCTACAACGCCGGTCAGCGTCGTGTGCGTCGTGCTCCGCAAGTGTCTTATGACGGGCCGGGTACCGCGGCGGACGGCCTGCGTACCTCCGACAACCTGGACATGTACAACGGTGCACCGGATCGTTACGACTGGAAGCTCGAAGGCAAGAAAGAGATGTACATCGCCTCCGACAGCTACAAGCTCGACGATCCGAAGCTGAAGTACGCCGACATCATCAAGGCCGGTCACATCAACCAGGACCTGGCTCGTTACGAGCTGCGTCGGGTCTGGCATGTGGTTGCAACCCTGAAGGAAGGTCAGCGTCACATCTACGCCAAGCGTGACTTCTACATCGACGAAGATACCTGGCAAGCAGCGGTCATTGATCACTACGACGGTCGCAATCAACTCTGGCGTGTAGCGGAAGCTCACTCCCAGAACTACTACAACGTTCAAGTGCCTTGGTACACCCTGGAAGCCCTCTACGACCTGCAGTCCGGCCGTTACCTGGCACTGGGCATGAAGAACGAAGAGAAGTCGGCATACAACTTCGGTTTCACTGCCACCACCAGCGACTTCACGCCGGCGGCATTGCGTCAGACCGGGGTTCGTTAACCTGAACTGAACAGAGGCCGCATCCTCGAAAGAAGCCCCGACTGGTTCGGGGTTTTTTTTTGTTCGTAGACTTTTTGTAGCCATTTGTAGCAATAACCTTCATTACCTCTTCGTTTACCGCTAGTCTGCGGACATCTGCAACGCCGCCAACAGCATTTCAAACAAGAGCCGGCCATGACTGATCTGTCCCCACTCCCGGGCCATGCAAGCGTTACCGTCGCAACATTGGACGGGCGTTTTTATCGGCCTCCGCTGCCCGACGGCCATGTGCTGCGGCCTCGTTTATGCGAGCGCCTCAGTGCCGGTCTCGGTGGCCGGCTGCTGCTGGTCAGCGCGCCGGCGGGGTTTGGCAAGAGCTCATTGGCTGTGGAGTTCTGTCAGGGGCTGCCGGCGCATTGGCAAAGTCTCTGGCTGGGGTTGAGTCCGCGGGACAACGATCCAGGCCGTTTTCTGGAGCGATTGCTCGAAGGCCTTCAGGACTTTTTTCCGCAGTTGGGCCGCCAGTCTCTGGGGCTGCTGAAAATGCGCCAGCGGCATCAGCCGTTTGCTTTTGAAGAATGGCTGGACGGCTTGCTCGATGAGTTGGCCGTGCACCTGTTGCCGACAGCGCCATTGCTGCTGGTCCTCGATGACTATCATCTGGCCCAGGGGCCGGTGCTCGATCGTTGCCTGCAGTTTTTCCTCAATCACCTTCCCGACGGCTTGCTGGTGATGGTCACCAGTCGCCAGCGTCCGGACTGGCATCTGGCGCGGCTGCGGTTGTCGCGACAATTGCTTGAGTTGCATGAGCAGGATCTGCGCCTGACCCACGACGAAGCCTTGACCCTGCTCGATCGGCACAGCAGTTCGTTGCGTGGCGAAGCACTGGAAAACCTGATCCAGCGCAGTGAAGGCTGGGTTGCCGGCTTGCGTTTCTGGTTGCTGGCGGCTTCCGAAGCGGGTTCCGACGGTGCGTTACCCCAGTCCCTGCACGGTGGGGAAGGGCTGATTCGCGATTACCTGCTTGAAGAAGTCATCGATTGCCTGCCCGCCGAGGTGCAGTCGTTCCTTTATGACACGGCCCCTCAAGAGCGTTTTTGCAGCGAGCTGTGCGATGCCGTTCGCGAAGCGCATGACAGTGCCGAGATCCTGCGTTTTCTGCTTGCGCACCAAGTGTTCCTCGTACCGCTGGACGAACATGGCCACTGGTACCGCTATCACCATCTGTTTTCCGACCTGCTGCGCACCCGGCCAACCTCACAGGCGATGGTGCCGGCGGCCAGCCTGCATCTGCGCGCGTGTCGCTGGTTCAATGCCCAGGGCCTGCTCGATGAGGCGGTGGAGCAGGCGTTGCGCGCCGGGCATCTGGATGTCGCGGCCAACCTGGTGCAGAACCTTTCGGAAGAGCAATTGCTGGCGGAACAGAATGTCGGCATGTTGCTGCGCTGGAAAATGGACTTGCCCGACAGCCTGCTGATCAGCACGCCACGGTTGATCGTGCTTTACAGCTGGGCCTTGGGGCTGGCCTGTCAGCTCGACGCCGCCGAAGAGTTGGCCAATCATCTGAGCCGCTTCCTGCCGGCCCCGTCGGCCACTGCGCAGAAATCCATGCTGGCGCAATGGCTGGCATTGAGCGGGATCATTGCCCGCGGGCGCGGCAACCGCGAATTGACGCTGCTGTATTGCACCGAAGCGCTGGAAAGCCTGCCATCGAAACGCTACGGCCAGCGCCTGATGTGTCTCTCGACCCTTTCCAACCTGGCCATTGCCGACGGCGACTTGTGGCGTGCCCGTGGTTTGAACCGCGACTCGCTTGAACTGGCGCAACGGGTGGGCAATCCGTTGTTCGAAGCGCTGGCCCATTACGACCGGGCGCGCGTGTTGCAGGCGCGAGGGGAAATCCTGCGCTCGCTGGACGAAGTCCGTCAGGGACTGCAACGCCTGCAAGGGTTGTCGCCGCAACGGCTGTATGCCGTGCGTGCTCGATTGACCTTGTACGAAGGATTTCTGCTAGCCCTGCGCCTGCAACCACAGACCGCGCGGCTGCGTTTGCAGGCCGGTTTGACTGAGGCCCGTGCCTGTCGCGACATCAGTGTTTTGATCGGCCATTGCGTGATCGCCCGGCTCGAAGGCAGCAGCGGCGAGTTCGCCAAGGCCTTTGCCGAACTCGCCGAAGCCGAACGGCTGATGCACATCTGGGACGTCCCGCCGATTTACTACCTGGCGATGATCACCCTGGTCAAATGCGAACTCTGGCTGGCCCAGGGACGCACCGATCTGGCCGAAGCCTGGCTCGCACGACTGGGCCAGACCTACAACGGCGAAACGCCTGCGGCACCGCCGGAATTCCATCCGCAACTGCCACTGCATATCGAGTTGCAGCAGGCCTTGCTTGAGGTCATTCAGGCGCAGCCGATGCTGGCCGAAGGGCGATTGAATGCGTTACTCGAGCATGGTCAGCAAACCGGTCGGCAGTTGCTCAGTGTGATGGCGCTGACACAAAAAACCGAACTGCTCCTTGCGCACAACCGCGAGCCTGAAGCCCGGCAGTCCTTCGCTCAGGCCCTTGAAGCGGCCAGTGGCGGCGCGCTGCAGCCTTTTGATGGCTTGTTGAATAAATGCCCTGACTGGCTTCGCGAGCAACTGCAGAACTGCGCGAAAGCGACGGTATCGCAGAGCCTGTCGGAGCGACTCCCCGTTATCGCTGCACGCCTTGCTCCGGAGCCCTCACAAGCCTGCGAGCAACTCAGTTCCCGCGAACTGTCGGTTCTGAAACTCATTGCCCAAGGCTGCTCGAACCAGGAAATCAGCGATCAGCTGTTCATTTCCCTGCACACGGTTAAAACCCACGCCAGCCACATCAACAGCAAGCTCGGGGTTGAGCGGCGCACGCAGGCGGTGGCGAGGGCCAAGGCATTGGGAGTGTTGGGCTGACGTAGTGTGACGATACACAGGAGGTCAATGGCTGGACGCAATTGTGTGCGAAAATCCCCCGTCCCCGTTTTTATCGAGCATGCCCCGATGTCCCAACTACCGACCCTCATCCGCGAAACCTTCCCCGTAGGCCCGTTGCAGTGCAACTGCACGATCATCGGCGATCCGGTGACGAAGAAGGCCATCGTGGTCGATCCGGGCGGCAATCACGAATTGATCCTCGCCCGGCTCGATGCCCTGGGCCTGAAGGTTGTCAGCATCATCCATACCCATGCGCACCTCGATCACTTCCTGGCCTCCGGTCAGTTGAAGGAGAAAACCGGCGCGACCCTGCACTTGCACAAAGAGGATCAGTTCCTCTGGGACAATCTGGAGATGCAATGCCAGATGTTCGGTGTGCCGTACACGCCGGTTCCATCGCCGGATCGCTGGTTGGCCGACGATGAAGAACTCGCCTGCGGTTGCGGCGTGGCGTTGCACACGCCAGGTCATACGCCGGGTTCCATGAGCTTTTGGTTTTCAGAGGCTAAGCTGCTGATTGCCGGTGACACGTTGTTTCGTCGCGGGGTAGGGCGCACGGACTTGTGGGGTGGCGATCAGGCGACCATCGTGCGGTCGATCAAACAGCGCCTGTACACCCTTGATGAGGACGCAACGGTGGTGACTGGTCATGGTCCGGATACGCGTCTGGGTGATGAAATGCGCGACAACCCTTTTGTGCGGGCTTAAGGGGATCGACGGAATTTTCTGCGCCCGAAATGATCAAACGCCCGCAAAGAACCAATGCCTAAGACCCGTTGCATCCCAGAATGCAAAAAGTAGGAGCTCTTCATGTTCACCAAGCAGCGTTTGATTATTGTCGCTACGGCTGTGGCCTTGTTGTCAGGCTGCGCCTCGCCCAACCCATATGACAGCAGCCAGGGGCAGGCCGACGGTGGTTCCACGGGCATGAGCAAAACCGCCAAGTACGGCGGCCTCGGCGCTCTGGCGGGTGCGTTGGCCGGTGCCGCCATCAACCACGATAACCGTGGCAAGGGTGCGCTGATCGGCGCCGCCGTAGTGGGTGCTTCGGCTGCCGGTTACGGTTACTACGCCGACCAGCAAGAGAAAAAGCTGCGCGCCAGCATGGCCAACACCGGTGTTGAAGTGCAGCGCCAGGGCGATCAGATCAAGCTGATCATGCCGGGCAACATCACGTTCGCCACCGATTCGGCGAACATCGCTTCCAGCTTCTATCAGCCACTGAACAACCTGGCCGGTTCGCTCAAAGAGTTCAACCAGAACCAGATCGAAATCGTTGGCTACACCGACAGCACCGGCAGCCGTCAGCACAACATGGACCTGTCCCAGCGTCGTGCGCAGAGCGTGGCGACTTACCTGACGTCCCAAGGTGTCAGTGGTGCCAACCTGTCGGCGCGCGGCGCCGGGCCGGATAACCCGATTGCCAGCAACGGCGACGTCAATGGCCGGGCACAGAACCGTCGCGTCGAGGTCAACCTCAAGGCGATTCCGGGTCAAGAGTATCCACAGCAGTAAACGCAGCCCCTTTACCCACCTGACTGAACCCCAGGCGTAAAAAAAACCGCCCGATCCTAAACAGATCGGGCGGTTTTTTTGTGTCGCCAGTTCTGGCCCCTTCGCGGGCAAGCCCGCTCCCACAGTGACCGAGTCGCTTGATAGGTACGCGATCCCTGTGGGAGCGGGCTTGCCCGCGAAGGGGCAGAGTCGGCACCAAAGGTATTGGATCAGCAACAAAAAAGCCCCCGGACAATCACTCGTCCGAGGGCTTTTGTGTATCGCGCGAAACCTGATTACTTCTTCAGGCCGTAATGCTCATCAAGCATGCCCGGCGCGTTCGGGGCTTTGGGGGCGTAGTCGCGAGGCGGCTCCTGATTGCGCGGTGGCGTCAGGCGTTCCCGTGGGGCCGCTGCCGCGTCGGCGTGCAGCGAAGCCAGCAGGCGTTGGCGGGTTTGCTCGTCCAGGGCCAGGCGGTTGGCACCCTCGGCGAGGTGATCCTGCACTTCCTGATAGCTCTGAGTCAGTTTCTTGACCAGGTTTGCAGTGCTGTTGAAGTGGGTAACCACCTCGTTCTGATAACTGTCAAAACGTTCCTGAATGTCATCCAGCTGACGTTGGGTGCTGCTCGGCGCGGCGTTCGGCACCAGGCGAGCGATCAGGAATCCAATGGCGACACCCACAACCAGGGCAAGAGTCGGCAACAACCAAACTAAGAGCGAGTGTTCCACGAGTCCTTCCTCTATAAACGGCTTTGCTTTACGTTAACGGCTCGAACCTGCGCTGTATACCGCGATTCACTCGCAATACATCGGCACAGACAATTTGCTAGACGAGTCGACCCGATTCGAGGTCACGGAGTTCCTTCCTTGCTTATGCGCGAAACCCCTGTAGTGATTGACGGCCCGGTCGGGCAATTGGAAGCACTTTACCTGGATATCGAGCAGCCGCGCGGCATCGCGCTGATCTGCCACCCGAACCCGGTGCAGGGCGGCACCATGCTCAACAAAGTGGTCTCGACCCTGCAGCGCACCGCGCGCGATGCCGGTTTGATTACCTTGCGTTTCAATTACCGTGGCGTCGGTGCCAGCGAAGGCTCGCACGACATGGGGACCGGCGAAGTCGACGATGCCCAGGCAGCGGCCGCATGGCTGCGCGCCAAACATCCTGATTTGCCGCTGACGTTGTTCGGTTTCTCCTTCGGCGGTTTTGTTGCAGCAAGTCTCGGCGGACGCCTGGAAGCGCAGGGCGAACAGCTCAAGCATTTGTTCATGGTGGCCGCTGCTGTCACCCGGCTCAATGGTTACGACCTGCTGCCGGTGAACTGCCCGCTGACCCTGATCCAGCCGGAAACCGATGAAGTCATTGACCCGCAAGCCGTCTACGACTGGTCCGAGAAACTCGATCGTCCCCATGAGCTGCTGAAAGTGGCAGAATGCGGACACTTTTTTCATGGCAAGCTGACCGATCTCAAGGATCTGATCCTGCCGCGTCTTTCGAATTGATTGCAGTCTGACAAGCGATTACCCATGACGACTCGTACCCGTATCCTCACCGGCATCACCACCACCGGCACGCCGCACCTGGGCAACTACGCCGGCGCCATCCGCCCGGCGATCCTTGCCAGCCGTGACAGCAATGCCGATTCGTTCTACTTCCTGGCCGACTACCACGCCCTGATCAAATGCGATGACCCGCTGCGCATCCAGCGTTCGCGTCTGGAAATCGCCGCGACCTGGCTGGCCGGTGGCCTGGATGTGGACCGCGTGACGTTCTATCGCCAGTCCGACATCCCGGAAATCCCGGAGCTGACCTGGCTGTTGACCTGCGTTGCGGCCAAGGGCTTGCTCAACCGCGCCCACGCCTACAAGGCTTCGGTGGACAAGAACGTCGAAACCGGCGAAGACCCGGATGCCGGTATCACCATGGGGCTGTACAGCTATCCGGTGCTGATGGCCGCGGACATCCTGATGTTCAACGCACACAAGGTGCCGGTCGGTCGTGACCAGATCCAGCACGTGGAAATGGCCCGGGACATCGGTCAGCGTTTCAACCATCTGTTTGGCCAGGGCAAAGAATTCTTCACCATGCCCGAGGCGCTGATCGAAGAAAGCGTCGCGACGCTGCCCGGCCTCGACGGTCGCAAGATGTCGAAGAGCTACGACAACACCATTCCGTTGTTCAGCAGCGCCAAAGAGATGAAAGACGCGATCTCGCGGATCGTCACTGACTCCCGCGCGCCGGGCGAAGCCAAAGATCCAGACAATTCGCACCTGTTCACGCTGTTCCAGGCCTTTGCCACCCCGGCGCAGTCCGACGAATTCCGCAGCGAACTGTTGCAGGGCCTGGGTTGGGGCGAGGCGAAGAATCGTCTGTTCCAGCTGCTCGACAGTGAACTGGGCGAGTCCCGCGAGCGTTATCACCAATTGATCGAACGCCCGGCTGATCTGGAAGACATCCTGCAAATCGGTGCGAAAAAGGCCCGTGCCGTGGCGACGCCTTTCCTCAACGAGCTGCGTGAAGCGGTCGGCTTGCGTTCTTTCGTGGCCCAGACGCAAGTCGCGGCGACCACCAAGAAGAAAGCCGCGAAAGCTGCGCGTTTTGTCAGCTTCCGCGAAGACGACGGCAGTTTCCGCTTCCGCCTGCTGGCGGCCGATGGCGAGCAACTGCTGCTGTCGCGCAACTTTGCTGACGGTAAAACCGCTGGCCAGGTGACCAAGCAACTGCAAGCGGGCCAGCCTCTGGACGTGCGCAATCAAGACCTGAGCTTCAGCGTCTGGCTGGAAGGCGAATGCGTGGCCGATAGCCCGGCGTTCGCCGACACTGCTGCCCGTGACGTTGCCATCGACGCTCTGCGGATTGCGCTGACGCCGGTTCAGGAATAATCAACGGCTCGGTCCGACCAAGGGCCGATTGCCATTCCCACGGGCCATCGCTACAGTGACGGCCCGTTTTTGTTGCCTTGCTAACGAATTATGACGCCCCTAGAACGATACCAAGCTGATCTGAAACGCCCGGAATTCTTCCATGACGCCGCGCAGGAAACCGCCGTGCGCCATTTGCAGCGCCTGTACGACGATCTGGTCGCGGCCTCGCAGAACAAACCGGGCCTGCTCGGCAAACTGTTTGGCAAGAAAGAACAGGCGCCGGTCAAGGGCCTGTATTTCTGGGGCGGCGTAGGTCGCGGCAAGACTTACCTGGTCGACACCTTCTTCGAAGCGCTGCCGTTCAAGGAAAAGACCCGGACTCACTTCCACCGCTTCATGAAGCGTGTGCACGAAGAGATGAAGACCCTCGGTGGCGAGAAAAACCCGCTGACCATCATCGCCAAGCGTTTCTCCGACGAGTCGCGAGTGATCTGCTTCGATGAATTCTTCGTTTCCGACATCACCGACGCGATGATCCTCGGCACGCTGATGGAAGAGCTGTTCAAGAACGGCGTGACCCTGGTCGCCACTTCGAACATCGTCCCGGACGGTTTGTACAAGGACGGCTTGCAGCGTGCGCGCTTCCTGCCGGCCATCGCGCTGATCAAGCAGAACACCGAGATCGTCAACGTCGACAGCGGCGTCGATTATCGTCTGCGTCACCTCGAGCAAGCGGAGCTGTTCCACTTCCCGCTCGATGAGGCGTCTCACGAAAGCCTGCGCAAGAGCTTCCGTGCGCTGACGCCGGAATGCACGGCGGCCATCGAGAACGATGTGCTGATCATCGAGAACCGCGAAATCCGTGCCTTGCGCACCTGCGATGACGTGGCCTGGTTTGACTTCCGCGAACTCTGCGACGGCCCACGAAGCCAGAACGATTACATCGAACTGGGCAAAATCTTTCACGCCGTGCTGCTCAGCGGTGTCGAGCAGATGAGCGTCACCACCGACGACATCGCCCGACGCTTTATCAACATGGTCGACGAGTTCTACGACCGTAACGTGAAGCTGATCATTTCCGCCGAAGTCGAGCTCAAAGACCTCTATACCGGCGGTCGCCTGAACTTCGAATTCCAGCGCACCCTCAGCCGTCTGCTGGAAATGCAATCTCACGAATTCCTGTCCCGGGCACACAAGCCGTAGGAAATTTCGGAAAACGAAAAAGGCCTGCAATTGCAGGCCTTTTTTGTGCGTTGCAGATCCCCTGTAGGAGCACGGCTTGCCAGCGATGGCTATCTCAAGGACGCCATCGCCAGCAAGCTGTGCTCCTACAGGGTTTGCGGGGTTTTACGCCGCTTGCTGAAACTGCTGGCGATACTGGTTCGGCGACAACTCGGTGTGCTGGCGGAACAGCCGCGCGAAGAAGCTCGCATCGTCGTAACCGACTTCATAACTGATGGTCTTGATGCTCTTGCGGCTGCCGGACAGCAAGCCCTTTGCCGTTTCAATGCGCAGGCGTTGCAGGTAATGCAGCGGCTTGTCGCCGGTGGCGGTCTGGAAGCGGCGCATGAAGTTGCGGATGCTCATGCCGTGCTCGCGGGCAACGTCCTCGAAGCGGAACTTGTCGGCGAAGTGCTCTTCGAGCCAGTGCTGGATCTGCAGAATGATCACGTCCTGGTGCAGCTTCTGGCCACCGAAACCGATGCGTCCCGGCGAGTAGCTGCGTTGCACTTCATAGAGAATGTCGCGGGCCACGGCCTGGGCCACGTTGGCGCCGCAGAAACGCTCGATCAGATAGATATAGAGATCGCACGCCGACGTGGTGCCGCCGGCGCAATAGAGGTTGTCGGCGTCGGTCAGATGCTTGTCCTGATTGAGATAAACCCTCGGGAAACGCTCGGCAAAGGCATTGAAGAAGCGCCAGTAAGTGGTCGCTTCCTTGCCGTCGAGCAGCCCGGCTTCGGCGAGCCAGAACACCCCGGTGGCCTCGCCGCACAGTACCGCGCCGCGCGCATGCTGCTGGCGCAACCACGGCAGGATCTGTGGGTAACGTTGGCAAAGGGTTTCGAAATCGTCCCAGAACGCCGGGAGGATGATGACGTCAGCGTTTTCCAGGCCGCCGTCCACCGGCATGATCACGTCGCTGAAGCTGTTGACCGGTTTGCCGTCGGGGCTGACCAGGCGCGTTTCGAACGCCGGTGTCAGGCCCTGGCCCAGTTGTTTGCCGTAACGCAGGCTGGCCAGGTGGAAGAAATCCTTGGCTTGCATGAGGGTGGAAGCGAAAACCCGGTCGATAGCCAGGATGCTGACGCGCCGCAAGGGCGTGGAGACTTGGTTAGACATAATTCAACTTTATTCTTATAGGGGAAAGTGGTCACCAGACGGCTGGATCGTCTTATTTTTTGTCGGATGTGTCCAGTGTCCTGTATCGGAAGCGAGGCTTAGTCTCTGAAGGTCTATTCCTTCTAACAATAACGACAGGTGCCGCATGATCCCCAGAACCTTGTTCAGTCCCGAGCACGAACTTTTTCGCGACAGCGTGCGAACCTTCCTCGAAAAAGAGGCCGTGCCGTTTCATGGGCAATGGGAAAAACAAGGCTATATCGACCGCCAACTCTGGAACAAGGCAGGGGAGGCGGGGATGCTCTGCTCGCACCTGCCGGAAGAGTACGGCGGGCTGGGAGCGGATTTTCTCTACAGTGCGGTGGTGATCGAAGAGGTGGGGCGTCTGGGGCTGACCGGGATCGGTTTTTCCCTGCATTCCGACATCGTCGCGCCGTACATCCTGCATTACGGCAGCGAAACGCTGAAACACAAATACCTGCCAAAACTGGTGTCCGGCGAGATGGTCACCGCGATTGCCATGACCGAGCCGGGTGCCGGTTCCGACCTGCAAGGGGTGAAAACCACGGCGGTGCTCGATGGCGATGAATATGTGATCAACGGTTCGAAGACGTTCATCACCAACGGCTATCTCGC
The DNA here is from genome assembly GCF_019947305.1 of Pseudomonas sp. BF-RE-21. NCBI lineage: Bacteria > Pseudomonadati > Pseudomonadota > Gammaproteobacteria > Pseudomonadales > Pseudomonadaceae > Pseudomonas > Pseudomonas sp. BF-RE-21. The sequence continues at coordinate 35,539 of NZ_JAGYGF010000058.1, forward strand.
GGACCTGGTGATTGTCGTGGCCAAGACCGATCCGAAGGCCGGCGCGAAGGGCACCAGCCTGTTTCTGGTCGAGGCCGACACGCCGGGTTTTGCCAAGGGCAAGCGCCTGGAAAAAGTCGGCATGAAAGCGCAGGACACCTCGGAGCTGTTCTTCCAGGATGTTCGCGTGCCGAAAGAAAACCTGCTGGGCCAGGCCGGGATGGGCTTCGCGTATCTGATGCAGGAATTGCCGCAAGAGCGTCTGACGGTTGCTGTTGGCGGACTGGCATCGGCTGAGGCTGCGCTGCAATGGACGCTGGAATACACCCGCGAGCGCAAGGCGTTCGGCAAGGCGATTGCCGACTTCCAGAACACCCGTTTCAAGCTGGCGGAGATGGCGACCGAGATCCAGATTGGCCGGGTCTTCGTCGATCGCTGCCTGGAGTTGCACCTGCAAGGCAAGCTCGATGTGCCGACGGCGGCGATGGCCAAGTATTGGGGCACGGACCTGCAATGCAAGGTGCTCGACGAGTGCGTGCAGTTGCATGGCGGCTACGGGTTCATGTGGGAATACCCGATCGCCCGGGCGTGGGCGGATGCGCGGGTGCAGCGGATTTATGCCGGCACTAACGAAATCATGAAGGAGATTATTGCGCGGTCACTGTAGGAGCCGGCTTGCCGGCGATCGGTTCGGCGCGGCACCGCATCGTCTTTGATCGCTGGCAAGCCAGCTCCTACATGTGCGGGTTACGGTGCTGGATTCGGGTGATCCTTGTGGATCGCCTCGATCCCCGCCAGCACTTCATCGGAAAGTTTCAGCTCGAAGCTGGCAATGTTGCTGTCCAGTTGTTCCAGCGTCGTCGCGCCGATGATGTTGCTGGTCACGAACGGCTGCTGCGTCACAAACGCCAAGGCCATTTGCGCCGGGTCCAGACCGTGCTCGCGGGCCAGCGCCACATAACGGCTGCAGGCGGCTTCCGACTGTGGATTGAAATAGCGGCTGAAGCGGCTGTAGAGGCTCAGGCGACCTTTCGGCGGACGCGCGCCACCTTCGTACTTGCCCGACAGAAAACCGAACGCCAGCGGCGAATAGGCCAGCAGGCCGCACTGTTCGCGGATGGCGATTTCCGCCAGGCCGACTTCGAAGCTGCGGTTGAGCAGGTTGTACGGGTTCTGGATCGACACCGCACGCGGCCAGCCACGGGCTTCGGCCAGTGCCAGGAAACGCATGGTGCCCCACGGTGTTTCGTTGGACAGGCCGATGTGGCGGATCTTGCCGGCCTTGACCTGTTCGTCCAGCGCTTCGAGGGTGTCCTCCAGCGGGGTCAGGTTCGCTTCACTCTTGTGTTTGTAGCCCAGTTGACCGAAGAAGTTGGTGCTGCGCTCCGGCCAGTGCAATTGATAGAGGTCGATGTAGTCGGTCTGCAGGCGCTTGAGGCTCGCATCCACGGCTTCGGTGATGTGCTGGCGGTTGTGGCGCAGGTTTTTGTCGCGGATGTAGTCGATGGTGTTGCCGGGGCCGGCGATCTTGCTGGCCAGGATCCAGTCGGCGCGATCACCGCGGCTTTTGAAATAATTGCCGATGTAGCGCTCGGTGGTGGCGTAGGTTTCGGCTTTCGGTGGTACCGGGTACATCTCGGCGGTGTCGATGAAATTGATCCCGGCGCTTTTGGCCCGTTCAATCTGAGCGAAGGCTTCAGCTTCACTGTTTTGCTCGCCCCAGGTCATGGTTCCGAGGCAGATGGCGCTCACGTTCAGATTGGTTCGGCCTAGCTGTCGATAATCCATCAGGTGCTCCTTGGGCAAAACAATCATAAAAGCAGGTTGAAATATTTTTCGCAATCTGCATAATTGCGCACCTCTTTCTGCAGTGGAAGTGATGCGCCGCCGCCGAAGAATCTTGCCGTTGAACGGACGCGCCGACCCGAGCCCCCGAAAGCGTCTGTATCCGGCTGCCTTTGACTTGTCAAAGTACGCACTATTCAGTAAGATCCGCCGTCTAATTTACAGGGCGGCCCCTGAGGCTATAAAGAATGAAAACTTTTACTGCTAAACCGGAAACAGTACAGCGCGACTGGTTTGTCGTCGACGCTGCAGGTCAGACCCTGGGTCGTCTGGCCACCGAAATCGCGAGCCGTCTGCGTGGCAAGCATAAAGCTGAGTACACTCCTCACGTTGACACCGGCGATTACATCGTCGTTATCAATGCCGAGCAGATTCGTGTAACCGGTGCTAAAACCACCGACAAAATCTACTACTCCCACTCCGGTTTCCCGGGCGGCATCAAGTCGATCAACTTCGAAAAGCTGATCGCTAAAGCCCCTGAGCGCGTGATCGAGACCGCGGTCAAAGGCATGCTGCCTAAGAACCCGCTGGGTCGCGACATGTATCGTAAGCTGAAAGTCTATGCGGGCGCTGTACACCCTCATACTGCTCAGCAGCCCCAAGAACTGAAGTTTTAACGGAATAGTTCATTATGTCGGCGACTCAAAATTACGGCACTGGCCGTCGCAAGACCGCAACCGCACGCGTTTTCCTGCGTCCGGGTACTGGTAACATCTCCATCAACAACCGTTCGCTGGATAATTTCTTCGGCCGCGAAACTGCCCGCATGGTAGTTCGTCAGCCGCTGGAATTGACTGAGACTGTCGAGAAGTTCGACATCTACGTCACCGTGATCGGCGGTGGTGTAAGTGGTCAAGCTGGCGCAATCCGCCACGGCATCACTCGCGCTCTGATGGACTACGACGAAACCCTGCGTAGCGCTCTGCGCAAAGCTGGCTTCGTTACCCGCGACGCCCGTGAAGTTGAACGTAAGAAAGTCGGTCTGCGTAAAGCGCGTAAGCGTCCGCAGTACTCGAAGCGTTAATTCGCTTTCACGTTCAAAAAGAACGCCCAGTTTCCTCACGGAGCTGGGCGTTTTTTTATGGGTGCGATTTATCAAAGAATTGCTCTGTGACAACTTGCCACATCCGCAGAGCCCCTATACTACAAGGCTTGGCAGTGGAGCCCTTCGGTAATTACCTTGTCAGAATTGGGGCTTTTCATTACCATTCGGCAAAATTTTTATAAGTACATAGTTTTACTTAGTAGATGCCTGATTTAACAGGCCACAAAGCTGATGGGAGAGGACTGAATGAGCAATGACGGCGTGAATGCAGGCCGGCGTCGCTTCTTGGTAGCAGCCACATCCGTGGTGGGTGCTGCAGGAGCGGTGGGGGCTGCGGTCCCGTTCGTGGGGTCATGGTTTCCCAGTGCCAAGGCGAAAGCCGCAGGTGCACCGGTGAAAGTGAATGTCAGCAAAATCGAGCCAGGCCAGCAGATGATTGCTGAGTGGCGCGGTCAGCCGGTGTTCATTGTCCGCCGTACCGAGGAAATCCTGGGGAATCTGAAAAAGATCGAGGGCCAGCTGGCTGACCCGACCTCCAAGAACTCGACACAACCGACCTATGTCGACCCGGTTACGCGTTCGATCAAGCCAGAGGTTCTGCTGCTGATCGGTATCTGTACGCACTTGGGTTGCTCGCCGACCTTCCGTCCCGAAGTGGCACCTGCTGATCTGGGCAAGGACTGGGTGGGCGGCTATTTCTGCCCGTGCCACGGTTCCCACTACGATCTGGCTGGCCGCGTCTACAAGTCGCAACCTGCGCCTTTGAACCTGCCAGTTCCCCCGCATTCCTATGAGACCAATGAGATTATTGTCATTGGCGTCGATACGGAGAAAGCGTGATGAGCAAGTTCATGGATTGGGTTGATGCGCGCTTTCCCGCGACCAAAATGTGGGAAGACCATCTCAGCAAGTACTACGCCCCGAAGAACTTCAACTTCTTCTACTTCTTTGGTTCCCTGGCGCTGCTCGTTCTGGTCAACCAGATCGTTACCGGTGTCTGGCTGACCATGAGCTACACCCCGTCGGCGGAAGAAGCGTTTGCTTCCGTCGAATACATCATGCGCGACGTCGAGTACGGCTCGATCCTGCGTCTGCTGCACTCCACCGGCGCTTCGGCGTTCTTCATCGTGGTTTATCTGCACATGTTCCGTGGCTTGCTCTACGGTTCGTACCAGAAGCCGCGTGAGCTGGTGTGGGTCTTCGGCATGCTGATCTACCTGGCGCTGATGGCGGAAGCCTTCATGGGTTACCTGTTGCCGTGGGGCCAGATGTCCTACTGGGGTGCCCAGGTGATCATCTCGCTGTTCGGTGCGATCCCGGTTATCGGTAACGACCTGACTCAGTGGATCCGTGGTGACTACCTGATTTCCGGTATCACGCTGAACCGCTTCTTTGCCCTGCACGTTGTTGCCCTGCCGATCGTGATTCTCGGTCTGGTGGTGCTGCACGTTCTGGCGCTGCACGAAGTCGGCTCGAACAACCCGGACGGCGTGGACATCAAGAAATACAAAGACGAAAACGGCGTACCGCTGGACGGCATTGCCTTCCACCCGTACTACACCGTGAAAGATATCGTCGGCGTGGTGGTGTTCCTGTTCATCTTCTGCTCGATCGTGTTCTTCTTCCCGGAAATGGGCGGCTACTTCCTCGAGAAGCCGAACTTTGAAGTGGCGAACGCGTTCAAGACCCCAGAGCACATTGCTCCGGTCTGGTACTTCACACCGTTCTACGCGATTCTGCGGGCGGTTCCGGACAAGCTCCTGGGCGTTATCGCCATGGGTGCGGCCATCGCTGTACTGTTCGTCCTGCCATGGCTGGACCGTAGCCCGGTCAAGTCGATGCGCTACAAAGGCTGGTTGAGCAAAATCTGGCTCTGGGTGTTCTGCATCTCGTTCGTGATTCTGGGCGTGCTGGGTGTTCTGGCACCGACTCCAGGTCGTACGTTGCTGTCGCAGGTGTGTACTTTCCTGTACTTCGCCTACTTCATTCTGATGCCTTTCTACACCAGGCTCGAGAAGACCAAACCGGTTCCGGAAAGGGTGACTGGCTGATGAAAAAGCTATTTGCTGTACTGATTCTTGCTGCTTTGCCTGTACTGTCCTTCGCTGCCGAGCACGGTGGTCCTGAGTTGGAAAAGGTCGACATCGACGTTTCCGACAAGGCCGCCATGCAAGATGGCGCGCGTACATTCGCCAACTACTGCATGGGCTGCCACAGCGCCAAGTTCCAGCGCTATGAGCGTGTTGCCGACGATCTGGGCATTCCTCACGATCTGATGCTGTCGAAGCTGGTGTTCACTGGCGCCAAGATCGGCGACCACATGAGCATCGGCATGCAGCCGGCTGACGCCAAGACCTGGTTCGGTGCTGCACCGCCTGACCTGACCCTGGTGGCTCGTGTTCGCGGTACGGACTGGCTCTACGGCTACCTGAAATCGTTCTACGAAGATCCGTCGCGTCCTTGGGGCGTGAACAACAAGGTCTTCCCGAACGTGGGCATGCCGAACGTCCTGGTGGGCCTGCAAGGTCGTCAGGTCGTCGGTTGCAAACAGGTCCAGATCGTCGAAGACGGCAAGAAGCAATATGATCCGCTGACCGGTACCGCGCTGACTCATGAAGCGTGCGATCAGCTGACCATCGTGCCGAAGAGCGGTGCTCTGACCGAAGAGCAGTTCGATGAGAAGGTCAAGAATCTGGTAACCTTCCTCGCTTACTCGGCTAACCCGGTTAAGCTGCAGCATCAGCGCATTGGTACCTACGTCTTGCTGTACCTGGCGTTCTTCTTCGTATTCGCCTACTTGCTCAAGCGCGAATACTGGAAAGATGTGCACTGATAAAGTTTCAAGCAATTGCTGTTAATCGCGCGCGCCCAAGGGCGTCTCTGAAGGTGTAACGAGTCTGGTTTATCCAGGCGTTACGGGAGACGCCCTCTGGGCGCGCTCGTTTTTCCGCTTCCGATAATTTCAACAAGCGAGGAGGACCGCCATGGGCGTGACCAATCGGTTGGCCTGTTACTCCGACCCCGCCGACCACTATTCCCACCGAGTGCGCATCGTACTTGCAGAGAAGGGTGTCAGCGCCGAGATCATTTACGTGGAAGCTGGCCGCCAGCCGCCTAAACTGATTGAGGTGAACCCTTACGGAAGCCTGCCTACCCTGGTCGATCGTGACCTGGCGTTGTGGGAGTCGACCGTGGTGATGGAATATCTGGATGAGCGTTACCCGCATCCGCCTTTGCTGCCGGTTTATCCAGTGGCGCGTGCCAACAGCCGTTTGCTGATTCATCGTATTCAGCGTGACTGGTGTGGTCTGGTGGATCTGATTCTGGATTCGCGGACCAAGGAAGCTGCCCGTGTCGTTGCTCGTAAAGAGCTGCGCGAAAGCCTGACTGGCGTGTCGCCGCTGTTCGCCGACAAGCCGTTTTTCCTCAGCGAGGAACAAAGTCTGGTGGATTGCTGCCTACTACCAATACTCTGGCGTTTGCCGATTTTGGGTATTGAACTGCCACGGCCCGCCAAGCCGTTGCTTGATTATATGGAGCGCTCGTTTGCGCGTGAGGCTTTCCAGGCAAGTCTGTCTGGCGTCGAACGCGATATGCGCTAAGGCTTAAGGAGCCGCTATGAACTCCAGTCGACCTTATCTGGTCCGCGCGCTCTACGAGTGGATTGTGGACAACGATTGCACCCCGCACATGCTGGTCAATTCCGAGTATCCGTCGGTGCAGGTGCCTCAGGGTTTTGCCAGTGACGGACAGATTGTCCTGAACGTATCGCCGGCCGCCGTGCGTCATCTGCACATGGATAACGAAGCGGTCAGCTTCGAGGGGCGCTTCGGTGGCGTGCCGCACACCCTGTACGTGCCTATCGCATCGATCCTGGGCATTTACGCCCGGGAGAACGGTCAGGGCATGGTGTTCGATCTGGAATCGCCTATGGAGGACGAGGAAGAGATCGAGCCGGATGATGATCTTCCGCCGCCGGACAGTGAGCCACCGCGCCCAAGCGGTCGGCCAAGTTTGAAAGTGGTGAAGTAATAAAAAAGGCGATCCGAAAGGATCGCCTTTTTTATTACTTGTAGGAGCCGGCTTGCCGGCGATGGCGATTTCGAGGACGCCATCGC
>NZ_JAGYGF010000059.1:0-40206 GCF_019947305.1 Pseudomonas sp. BF-RE-21
GTCCTCAAGTAGGCCATCGCCGGCAAGCCGGCTCCTACAAGTTGTTAAACAACCTCCAACCGAATCTTGTGCTGACTCAACAACTGCGCCAGCGCCGGCACTGGCTGTTGATCTGTCACCAGGCAATCGATCAAGCTGATCGGCCCCAGGCGAATCATGGCATTGCGCCCGAATTTGCTGGAGTCCGCTGCCAGAATCACCTGCCGCGCATTGGCGATGATCGCCTGCGACACCCGCACTTCCTGATAATCAAAGTCCAACAGGCTGCCGTCTTCATCAATACCGCTGATACCGACGAGGGCGAAGTCGACCTTGAACTGGTTGATGAAGTCGACACTCGCCTGGCCGACCACGCCACCGTCGCGCCGCACATTGCCACCGGTCAGCAGAACGTCGAAGTCGTCCTTGGCGCTGAGCATCGAAGCCACATGCAGGTTGTTGGTGATGATCTTCAGATGGTTGTGGTTGAGCAGCGCCCGTGCGATCGATTCGGTCGTGGTGCCGATGTTGATGAACAGCGAGGCGTGATCGGGGATCTGTGCGGCAATGGCTTCGCCGATACGCTGCTTTTCATCGCGCATCTGATCGGCGCGCATGGCGTAGGCGGTGTTTTCGACACTGGAATCGTAGGCTGCGCCACCGTGGTAGCGACGCAATAAATTGGATTCCGCGAGCTGATTGATGTCGCGGCGGATGGTCTGCGGTGTAACGACGAACAGCGTGGCCATTTCCTCGATGCTGACATAGCCGCGTTCGCGGACCAGTTCGAGGATTTGCTGCTGACGGGGAGGCAGATTCATGGGGCTTCCTTTGGGCTGCCGTGCAAAATTTGCCCATGATGCCGCAGGAATCCGCTCCCGACCAGTTACAACCGGATACGAGTCCGGTCCGTGGCTTATTCAGCGCCTTCGTGCGGTTCCCAATCACGAGTGCGGCTGACCGCTTTTTTCCAGCCGGCGTAGAGTTTTTCCTTGGCGGTTTCGTCCAGTGTCGGCTCGAATTCGCGCTCGATTACCGCCTTGCCGCGCAACTCCTCCAGGCTGCCCCAGAAGCCACACGCCAGACCGGCCAGGTACGCCGCACCGAGTGCGGTGGTTTCGCGCATTTGCGGGCGCTCAACCTGAGTGCCGAGGATGTCGGCCTGGAATTGCATCAGGAAGTTGTTTGCCACCGCGCCGCCATCCACACGCAATGCTTTGAGGCGTTCGCCGGAATCCTGTTGCATGGCGTCGAGCACGTCGCGGGTCTGGTAGGCAATCGATTCCAGCGCTGCACGAATGATGTGATCCACGCGTACGCCGCGAGTCAGGCCGAACAGTGCGCCACGAGCATACGGGTCCCAGTACGGAGCGCCCAGGCCGGTGAAGGCTGGCACCAGGTACACGCCGTTGCTGTCCTTGACCTTGTTGGCGAAGTATTCGGTGTCGTGGGCGTCGTTGATGATTTTCAGTTCGTCACGCAGCCACTGAACGGTGGAGCCGCCGTTGAACACCGCGCCTTCCAGCGCGTAAGCCACTTCGCCACGCGGGCCGCAGGCGATGGTGGTCAGCATGCCGTGCTTGGACTTCACCGCTTTGTCGCCGGTGTTCATCAGCAGGAAGCAGCCGGTGCCGTAGGTGTTTTTCGCCTGGCCTGGCTCGACGCACATCTGGCCGAACAGGGCAGCCTGCTGATCACCGGCGATACCGCCGATGGCGATGCCGCTTTTGGTGTGGCCGTAGATTTCTGACGAGGATTTAACTTCCGGCAGCATCTCGCGCGGAATATCCAGCACCTCCAGCATCTTCGCATCCCACTCCAGGGTGTGGATGTTGAAGAGCATGGTGCGCGAGGCGTTGGTGTAGTCGGTGACGTGGACTTTGCCGCCGGTAAATTTCCAGATCAGCCAGCTGTCCACGGTGCCGAACAGCAGTTCGCCTTTGCGCGCACGCTCGCGGCTGCCTTCGACGTTGTCGAGGATCCACTTGAGTTTGGTGCCGGAGAAGTACGGGTCGGTGACCAGGCCGGTGGTGTCGCTGATGTATTGCTCGTGGCCGTCACGTTTGAGCTGCTGGCAGATCTCGGTGCTGCGGCGGCACTGCCAGACGATCGCGTTGTAGATCGGGCGGCCGGTGGTCTTGTCCCAGACCACAGTAGTTTCGCGCTGGTTGGTGATGCCGATGGCCGCGACCTGGTCGTGATGCAGGCCGGCTTGCGCCAGGGCCTCGACCATCACGGCGCTTTGGGTGGCGAAGATTTCCATCGGGTCGTGTTCGACCCAACCGGCTTGCGGGTAATGCTGGGCGAATTCGCGTTGGGCGGTGCAAACCACGTTCGCGTCGCGGTCGAAAATGATCGCGCGGGAGCTGGTCGTACCCTGATCGAGGGCAATGATGTAGTTCTTATTCTGAATGTCGGTCATGTCGATTGCCTTGGACGAAAAAAGGGAGTGAGGTCAGGCGCGGGACCAAATGGGCAGGATCACGCGCCTACGGTATCAAGAAGTTCTTGGTTTGCCGTCAATGGCCGGTGTTGCGTCCTTTGTAGCAGGTTCGGCGCTGGGCAGATGACGGGCAATCAGCCCGCGATACGCTGCAGCACCGAGGCAGGCACCGACAATCGGTGCAAAAATCGGGATCAGGAAATACGGGATATCGCGGCCGCCAGTGAAGGAAATTTCACCCCAGCCAGCGAAGAAAGTCATCAGTTTGGGACCGAAGTCACGCGCCGGGTTCATCGCAAAACCGGTCAGCGGGCCCATCGAACTACCGATCACCGCGATCAGCAGGCCGATCAGCAGCGGCGCCATCGGCCCGTTTGGCAGACCGTTGTTGTCATCGGTCAGGGACATGATCACGCCCATCAGGACGGCGGTGATGATCACTTCAACCAGGAAGGCCTGGGCCGTGGACAAGACCGGGTTGGGGAACGTGGAGAACACCGACGCCAGTTCAAGGCTGGCTTGAGTGCCACGAACCATATGGTGAGTTTGTTCGTAATCGAAGAATAGATTGCTGTACAGCGTGTAAACCAACAACGCGCCGCAGAAGGCGCCGGCCACCTGGGCAAGAATATAGAACGGCAGTTTGCGTTTTTCGAAGTCAGCGAAAATGCTCAGCGCGATGCTTACGGCAGGATTGAGATGAGCACCCGAAACTCCGGCGGTCAGGTAGATCGCCATGCTGACGCCGACGCCCCAGATGATGCTGATTTCCCACAAGCCAAAGCTGGCACCCGCGACCTTGAGCGCGGCAACGCAACCGGTACCAAAAAAGATCAGCAGTGCAGTGCCCAGAAACTCGGCCATGCATTGGCTCGAAAGCGACGGTTGTTGTAAAGCAGTTGTCATTGAAAACCTCTTTGTTTTTGTTGTCTGGCGCTTTTTTCGTCATGGCCAAAGCGCGATTTTCACCAGGGCAGGATCCCCATCCTGTTCCTGGCTTACTGCTGGGTACTGCGTTGTCACGTTGTACTGTATTCAGATTCGAAAAAATATAGACAAGAAACACTGCTGTCAAAGGTCGAAAGTGAACTGTCGGTCACAATGCAACTATTAGTCACATGAATGATCGTTTTGTTTGGCGGACCGGACGAACTCTGACGAGCGGTAAAGAATTGCGCCAAGCGCTGGAAACGCTGCCGTGATAGAGCCTTTTATGGGGCAATGTCCTAGAATCCAGCGCAGTATTTTTTCTCTGCCGCCCAGTCTGGAGCTGTCATGACCCCCGCATTGGATTTGTTGAAAAAAGTTCGTGCCGAACATCGCGTGCACAGTTACGAACATGATCCGAAGGCGGCGTCCTATGGCTTGGAGGCCGCGGAGAAGCTGGGGCTGGACCCGGCGCAAGTGTTCAAGACGTTACTGGCGGCCAGTGAAAAAGGGGAATTGCTGGTGGCGGTGGTGCCGGTCGTCGGAAGTCTGGACTTGAAGGGCCTGGCGCATGCCGCCGGGGTGAAAAAAGTCGAAATGGCCGACCCTGCCGCAGCGCAGCGCTCGACGGGTTATCTGTTGGGCGGTATCAGCCCGCTGGGACAGAAAAAGCGCCTGCGCACGTTTATCGATAATTCGGCCCAACCCTTTGCCAGCATTTTTGTCAGTGCCGGTCGACGTGGCCTGGAAGTGGAACTGGCCCCCGCGGTACTGGCCGAACATACCCAGGCCAAGTTCGCCGATATCGGCCGCGCCTGAATCAGGGAGAAGGTTATGCAGCTTGAGTTCCATCAGGTCGATGCGTTCAGTGAGCGACCGTTCAGCGGTAACCCGGCGATGGTCTATCGACTCGATGCCTGGCTCGCCGATGAGTTGATGCAGAAAATCGCCGCTGAACATAACCTCGCCGAAACGGCCTTTGTGGTGCGTGAAGGGCAGGGTTGGCACATCCGCTGGTTCACTCCGACCACCGAGGTGCCTTTGTGTGGGCATGCCACCCTGGCCAGCGCTTATGTCTTGTTCGAGATCTATAAGGAGCCGGTCGAACGCCTGGACTTCATTTGTAAGTCCGGCCCGCTGAGCGTGAGTCGTGAGGGTGGCCGCTTGTGGCTGGATTTCCCTGCAATCGTGCCGTCTGCAGTCGGCGTGACCCTGGATGTCGAACGTGCTTTGGGCGTCGACGTGGTCGATGTGTTGGGTTCGAATGAGTTATTCGTGGTGCTGGAGTCGGAGCAGGCCGTGCTCGACTGTCAGCCCGACATGGTCGCGTTGGCCAAACTGCCGTGGCCGGGAGCCATCGTCACCGCCAAGGGCAGCAAGCATGATTTTGTGTCGCGGTACTTCGCGCCGGCGATCGGTATCAATGAGGATCCGGTGACCGGTTCGACCCATTGCAGTTTGATCCCGTATTGGTCGAAGCGTTTGGGCAAGTCGAGCCTGACGGCGTATCAGTGTTCGAAGCGAGGCGGGGAGTTGTTCTGTCGGCTGGAAGGCGATCGGGTGAAGATCGGCGGGAATGCAACGCTGGTTGCGAGCGGAATGCTGATCCTCGGTTAACCCCAATCCCGTAGGAGCGAGGCTTGCCCGCGAAGGCGTAGTGTCAGGCAATGCAAATATCGACTGACACTACGCCTTCGCGGGCAAGTCGGATCGCCGCACCGCTCGCTCCTACAGATTCAGGTATCAGCTGGCGGTGCTGTAACGACGAACGCCGGATTCGACCGTCGGAATCTGCGCGGCGATGCTGCCGGACGCCTGGAACAACACCAGGTGTTCAGCGGCAACCCGGATGCCAACTTCTGCACCGACCAGATGATCGGCATGGCTCGGGAAAATCGATTCCAGCTGCGCGCCCGTCGGCATCTGCAACCGATACAACGTCGACGCACCCTGGAACGACTTGCCGACAATCCGCGCCTTCAAGCCACTGTCCGGTGCATAAACGATATCGTCCGGGCGCAACAATACGTCCACGGCGCCACCAATCGGCCAGGTGTAGGCCCGATTGCCGCGCAACTCACCCAGCTCGGTCTGCACCGATTCCGGGCTGCTCAGCTGACCACGAATGAAGTATCCCTGACCGATGAAACTGGCCACATAGGGCGTCAGCGGTTCGTGATACAGGTTGTAGGGCGTGTCCCACTGTTCCAGGCGACCTTCCTTGAAAACCCCGACATGATCGCTTACCGCGAAGGCTTCTTCCTGGTCGTGGGTCACCAGAATCGCGCTGGTGCCACGGGCCTTGAGGATGTCGCGCACTTCGTGGCTGAGCTTGCGCCGCAGTTCGCCGTCGAGGTTGGAAAACGGTTCGTCGAGCAGCAACAATTGCGGTTCCGGCGCCAGGGCGCGAGCCAGGGCAACACGCTGTTGCTGACCGCCGGAAAGCTCGTGCGGAAAGCGTTTGCCGAGGTTTTTCAGGTTGACCAGTTCCAGCAGCTCTTCGGTCACACGGTCCTTTTGCGGATGCTTGCGAATCCCGAACGCGATGTTTTCGGCCACGCTCAAATGCGGAAACAGCGCGTAATCCTGGAACACCATGCCGATCCGGCGTTTCTCCGGTGCGAGGGTGAAGCCGGCGCTGGAGATCGTCTCGCCCGCCAGGGTGATTTCACCTTCGTGCACCGGTTCAAAACCGGCAATCGCCCGCAGCGTCGTGGTTTTGCCGCAGCCCGAAGAGCCGAGCAGGCAACCGATATCACCGGCATTCAAATGCAGGTTGAGGTTCTGCACGACGCGCTGGTCTTGATAGCCGCAAGCGAGGTTGCGCAGGTTAAGCAGTAATGGCTGGCTCATGCGTGGTGGTACGAAGGCGGAACGAGAAACTCGAGCAGGGCCTTTTGTGCGTGAAGACGGTTTTCCGCTTGATCCCAGGCGACTGAGCGCGGGTCATCGAGCAGGTCGAGGCTGATTTCCTCGCCACGGTGGGCGGGCAGGCAATGCATGAACAGCACGTCATCGGCGGCCAGGTCCAGCAGGGCGCGGTTGACCTGGAACGGTGCGAACAGCTTCAGGCGCTTGGCGGTTTCCTCTTCCTGGCCCATGGAGGTCCAGACATCGGTGCTCACCAGGTGCGCGCCGCGCACGGCGTCCTTCGGATCCCGGACGATGGTCACCCGGTCACCGGCGCTGGCCACGAACTCAGGATTGGGTTCATAGCCTTCAGGACAAGCGATGCGCAACTGGAAGTCGAACTGGATCGCCGCTTCTATATAGCTGTTGCACATGTTGTTGCCGTCGCCGATCCAGGCAACGGTCTTGCCCTGGATCGAGCCGCGATGTTCGAGGAAGGTTTGCATGTCGGCCAGCAACTGGCACGGGTGCAGGTCATCGGACAGGCCGTTGATCAGCGGGACGCGCGAATTGGCGGCGAATTCGGTCAGGGTGCTGTGGGAAAACGTACGGATCATCACCGCATCGAGCATGCTCGACATGACAATGGCGGCGTCGCCGATCGGTTCGCCACGGCCCAGTTGCGTGTCGCGCGGCGACAGGAAGATTGCCTGGCCACCGAGCTGGATCATGCCGGCCTCGAACGAGATCCGGGTACGGGTCGAGGACTTCTCGAAAATCATCCCGAGCACGCGGTTTTTCAGGGGCTCGAACAGTACGCCGCGGTTACGCAGGTCTTTGAGCTCAACGCCTCGACGGATCACGCTGACCAGCTCTTCGGGCGTGCAATCCATCAGGGAGAGAAAGTGCCTTGCGCTCATCATTGACTACCTTTTTGCTACAAACCGCAGATGCTCAAAGCCTTGTTTAACTGGAAAACGGGCGAGACCTGCGGCGTAAGCCGCACAGGGCGACGAAATAGGGGAAGGCGCGATCTTATAATTAAATGTCGCGTCTTACCAATAGGGCTACGGTTTTTAGGGGATTTCAGAGGGGCTATGGGGTGACCGCAGTAGCGCTTTTGAAGCCTGTTTCCTGACAGCAGCTGCTCATTTGTACACTGCGGCTGCGGGGCTTTGCAATCAAACAGGGCGGGCATGGTGCGCTGATGGTCGGTTTCTGACCCGGCATTCCAGCCAGCTGATGGCAATGTGCCTCGTTTGTAACACTTGCTAATGCAATGTGCTGGGTTATAACTAAGTCACGAGCGACGCAGGAAGCCTTCGGAATGGAATCGAAAGAACAGCAATTGATGGAATTACTAGGTCTCACGGCCCGCTCACTGACGCATCTCACCGCTTCCATGACCTCAATGTCCTTTGAGCTTTTGCGAAGTAACGACGAGGTGACCAAGGCGGCTGGCCGGCGGATGATCGACCGCATGGCCACCATCAGCACAGGGCTCGACGAGCACTGGCGGCTGATCGGCGAACTCACCGGCGTGCATGTCGCCCACGAACAGATTGAAACCATCCAGGAGATTCAGTTGCAGGCGCCACCGAGGCTGCCGTCAAACTGATCCCGAGCGGTCATCGGCTGGCCTGATGGTCGCCGATTCACAAGACGAACGTCGCTGGCGCAGTGGCGGGGCACGCGCCATAGTTTTGTTCCCGCGGCCGTTATTGCCCGCCCAGAACAAGACAGAGACTGGCCATGACCAAGACTCTCCATCACCGTGCCTGCCACCTGTGTGAAGCCATCTGCGGCCTGACCATCGAGACCACCGAGCTCGATGGTGATGTGCAGATCACCTCGATCAAGGGCGATGCCCTCGATACGTTCAGCCGCGGGCACATCTGCCCCAAGGCCGTTGCCCTGCAAGACATCCAGAACGATCCAGACCGCCTGCGTCAGCCGATGCTGCGCGTTGGCAGCGAATGGCAACCCATCGAGTGGGAAGATGCCTTCAACCTGGTCGCTGAACGCCTGGCAGGGATACAGGAGCGCCACGGGCAGAACTCGGTGGCGGTTTATCAAGGCAACCCCAGCGTGCACAACTACGGGCTGATGACCCACAGCAATTACTTTCTTGGCCTGCTGAAAACCCGCAACCGGTTTTCCGCGACCTCGGTCGATCAGTTGCCTCATCACCTGACCAGCCATTTGATGTACGGCCACGGCTTGCTGTTGCCGATCCCGGACATCGATCACACCGATTTCATGCTGATTCTTGGTGGTAATCCGCTGGCCTCCAACGGCAGCATCATGACCGTGCCAGATGTGGAAAAGCGCCTGAAAGCGATACAGGGCCGGGGCGGTAAAGTGGTGGTGGTCGATCCGCGTCGCAGCGAAACGGCTGCGATTGCCGATCAGCATCTGTTCGTCCGTCCGGGCGGCGACGCAGCATTGCTGTTCGGGCTGCTCAACACGTTGTTTGCTGAAGGCCTGACCCGCGACAGCCATTTGCCGGTCGACGGCCTGGATGACGTGCGCAAGGCCGTCGCGGCTTTCACCGCCGAAGCCATGAGCCCGCTGTGTGCCGTGCCGGCCGAGCAGATCCGCCAATTGGCGCGGGACTTCGCGGCGGCGCCGACAGCGGTTTGTTATGGCCGTATGGGCGTTTCTACCCAGGCGTTCGGTACGTTGTGCCATTGGCTGGTGCAGTTGATCAACCTGGTCACCGGCAACCTTGATCGCGTCGGTGGTGCGGTGTGCACCGAACCGGCGGTGGACCTGGTGGCATCTACCTCGGGCGGACATTTCAATCTGTGGCAGAGCCGCGTGTCCGGGCGTCCGGAATACAGCGGCGAGCTGCCAGTGTCGGCGCTGGCCGAAGAGATGCTCACCGAAGGGGAAGGGCAGGTTCGCGCGTTGATTACTGTGGCCGGCAATCCGGTGTTGTCGACGCCCAATGGCCGGCAACTGGAGCAGGCGCTTGACGGGTTGGAGTTCATGGTCAGTGTTGACTTGTACATCAACGAAACCACGCGCTATGCCGACCTGATCCTGCCGTCGACTTCCGCTCTGGAAAACGATCACTACGACACCACGTTCAACATGTTTGCGGTGCGTAACGTCAGCCGGTTCAATCGCGCGATCCTGGCCAAGCCGGAAGGCGCGTTGCACGACTGGGAGATTTTCGTCGGGCTGGCCAAGGCCTTTGCCGCGAAGACCGGCAAGGAACTGAAACCGACGATTCCCCCTGCGCAGATGATCGATCGTGGTTTGCGAATGGGGCTGTATGGCGACGCCTCGCTGCACAAGCTGTCTTTGGCGACGCTATTTGATCAGCCGCATGGCGTCGACCTTGGCGCGCTGAAATCCAATCTGGCGCCACGCCTGAAAACCGCCAACCAGCGCGTTCAGGCAGCACCGGCGGCGATCCTTGCCGACCTCTCGCGATTTGCGGCGCTGCAAGCTCCGGCGGCTGATGAACTGCTGATGATTGGCCGTCGTCACGTGCGCAGCAATAACTCGTGGATGCACAACTATCACCGACTGGTGAAGGGCAAGCCGCGTCATCAGTTGCTGATGCATCCGGACGACCTTGCCAGTCGCGGGCTCAGCGATGGGCAGCGGGTGCGGGTCAGTTCCCGGGTCGGCATGATCGAAGTGGAAGTGCTGGGCAGTCAGGATATGATGAAAGGTGTGGTCAGCCTGCCGCACGGTTGGGGCCATGCGCGGCCTGGCGTGCAGATGACGATTGCCAGCGGCCAGCCAGGTTCCAGTGCCAATGACCTGACCGACGAGTGTCAGCTCGATGAGTTGTCGGGGAATGCGGCATTGAACGGTGTGCCGGTGACCGTAGCGGCGGCTTGATTGAGTCTGTCGGGGAGACCGAGCATGGCGCTCGGCTTTCCGTTACAATGCGCCACCGTGCCGACCCCCGAGTCGGAAAGTTCAGCCGAGGTGCTTCATGGATATCATCGAAACGATTAAAGAGCAGATTGCCAACAACACCATTCTGCTTTACATGAAAGGTTCGCCGAATGCCCCGCAGTGTGGCTTCTCCGCGAAAGCCGCACAGGCCGTGATGGCATGTGGTGAAAAGTTTGCGTACGTGGACATCCTGCAGAACCCGGAAATCCGCGCCAACCTGCCAAAATACGCCAACTGGCCAACTTTCCCGCAGCTGTGGGTCGGTGGTGAGCTGGTCGGCGGTAGCGACATCATGACCGAGATGGCTGCAGACGGTTCGCTGCAAAGCACCATCAAAGCGGCTGTTGAAGCCGCCGCTGCTGCCAAGACCGAAGCTTGACCTGCTTTCTGTAGGAGCGAGCGGTTCGGCGTTCCGACTTGCCCGCGAAGGCGTTGTACCTGACACACCGCTTTCGCGAGCAAGCTTCGCTCCTACAATAGCCGCAGGCACAAAAAAGCCCCGCCTCTTAAAAGAGAGCGGGGCTTTTTATTGTCTTGAATCTAACGGGCGCTAACTTACTCGTCTTCGCCCATCTGCGATTGCAGATAGTTCTCAAGACCGATTTTATCGATCAGGCCCAGTTGGGTTTCCAGCCAGTCGATATGTTCTTCTTCGGATTCAAGAATATCTTCGAGCAGTTCACGGCTACCGTAGTCGCCAACGGTTTCGCAATGAGCAATCGCGACTTTCAGGTCGGCATGGCCGGTGCGTTCGATGCGCAGGTCGCACTCAAGCATTTCCTGGGTGTGCTCGCCGATCTGCAGCTTGCCCAGGTCCTGCACGTTAGGCAGGCCTTCCAGGAACAGGATGCGCTTGATCAGCTTGTCCGCGTGTTTCATCTCGTCGATGGACTCGTGGTATTCGTGCTTTCCGAGCTTGTTCAGACCCCAATCTTCATACATGCGCGCATGCAGAAAATACTGATTGATCGCGACCAGCTCATTGGCAAGGATCTTGTTGAGATGCTGGATGACTGTAATGTCGCCTTTCATGATGGGGTCCTGCCCTGTAATAGCTGTCTATAAACCAGAGTTTGAGCCGCACAACTAAGAGTGTCAAACCTAACTTATTGAAACTTAAATGAACATACGAATCATAACTAAGCAGCAGTATCCGGCACTGATCGAGATGATCGACGGTGCAGGATGTGATTGATGAAAAAGGCAGCAAACAAGGCGATGAACGGCGTCATCGGCATATGATAGCGATCCTGGCCGACGATCAGCAGAGCCACGGTTGCAAACAAGGCGGGCGTTACCACCAGCGGATCGAAAAAACGCAAAGGATTTTCCCGGAGAAATATTCCGACGCCAATGAGAGAGAGGGAGAAAATTGCTAACCAATAGGCGGCAGAGCCAGCCTTGAGTATCGGTTGCAATGCAGGAGCTAGCGAGTTCTGGTTCCATGCTATGCCGATGCTTTCGCGATCAAAGCTGTGGGCGACCCGGTTCAGGCATAACCGAAGATAGAGACCTGGATTTTCGCGAATGAAGTCGAGCGCGAGACCTTTGTAATGGTTATCGCGGACTACTTCGTTTTTTGTATTGAGATTTATCTCGGGCACCGACATATAGGCCCCATTTGCCTGGGGGTTATTGCCCATCCACAGATTGATACCGAAATTCGTAGAAATAAGTACCGGCTCGCCAAATAAAGCGCGATTACGCTCTGCCCAAGGAGTCAGCAATATTGCTGCGACGACCAGCGCCAGAATGACGTGCAGAACAGTTTGCGCGGGTTTACGGAAGGGCTGATCCAGAAGCGGTAGCAAAACAATAAGCGGTAGAACCGTCGGCCGCATGAATGCGGCGGCGACCAGAAGAGCAGTCGACAGAACGGTGCGAGCCCAGTGCGGCAACTTCCCCGTACCACGAGCCACAAAAGCCCAGATCACCAGCGTCATGAGAGGCAATTCGCTGTTTGGAACGGTGGTGAAGGCGATCCATGCGGGCCAGAAGGCGAATAGCAGCGCCGCGATGCGTGCGATCGTCCTGTCAAAATACAAAAGGCCGAGTTGATAGATTCCAGCTACCGATATAGAGCTGAGAATCAGGTTGACAAGAATGACTACCCAGCCATGCACGCCCAACAACGCATAAAAGGCGCCGTAAAGGGCGGACGGGCCAACAGGCCAGTAAGCCGTGGCTTCACCACCAGGATAGACATAGCCTCGGCCTGCGGCGATTTCCTGCGCGAAGCTGTGATACATGTTCGCGTCCGATACAGGGCTTACTGGAACCAATAGTCCCCATATCAACCGGATCGCAAAAGTCAGCATCAGAATGGGCAAGACACCTGACTTGAAGCTGGCCTGTGCGAGTAGCCATGTTGTGTTCACCATAAGGAAGGACCACTTATTGCCATGAAGAATGTGCAGCCCATCAGTGCTACCACGACGATGCTCTGCCAGTCCCGCGCCGCGAAGAGCACGGGGTCTTCATCCACCTCGCCTCGCACAGTCTTCATCCACAGGCGTGCAGTCCAATAGAGCATGAGCGAAGGCGCAAACCACAACCATTCGTGCGAAGGATACATGACGGGCACAATCTCGGCCTGCGTGTACATGGCGAGGATCAGAACGCTGATCATGCCGCTGGATGAGCCAAGCGCCAGCACCACCGGCAGATCTTCAGGACGATAACCGCGACCAGGCAACAACTTGACCGAAAAGGCAGTATCCCGCAGCTCCGAGTAACGCTTCACCAGGGCAAGACTGAGGAAGATGAACATGGAAAAAGCGAGTAACCAAAAGGACGGTTTGATATCCGTCGCGGCGGCGCCCGCTATGACACGAATCGAATAAAGGCTGGCCAGTATCATCACATCGACGATCACCTGCTTCTTCAGCAGGAAGGAATAGGCAGCGGTCAGAAAATAGTAGACACCGAGCACAACGAGAAAGCGTGGCGGCAATTGCAGCGCAAGTATCAGGGATGAACCAAGCAGCAAGGGGATGGCGGCGATGCCCGATTTCACGGACAAGGTCCCAGCGGCAAAAGGCCGGTTCTTCTTGCGGTGATGCTTGCGATCTGCGGGCAGGTCGAGCAGATCATTCAGCAGATAGACGGACGAGGCGCACAGGCTGAACGAGATGAAGGCAAGGATCGCCCAGAACAATAGTTGCGGATTCGTCACCTGATGCGCCGCTAGCAGGGGGACGAAGACAAGGAGATTCTTCAGCCACTGCTGAATGCGCAGGGCTCTCCACCAGACACGAAAACCACCGCTTGGATCCTCTATAAAATCAATGTCGTGATTGCGATCCCGCGCCGCTTGCCTCAGACCGTCCTGTGAGGAAACCAGAAACGCCCGGCGCGCCCGTGCGAATACGGGCAAGTCCGCTTTGTCGTTGCCGATATAGTCGAAGCCTCGTTCGCCAAAGCGTTCGACGAGCATACTAGCCTTGGCGTGGGAGGAAAGATTGGTGCCTTCGTCGCTGCACAGTACCTCGTCGAAGAGGCCCAGATGGTCCGTAATACCATTGGCGACGCCGGCGCAAGATGCCGTGGCAAGAATGATAGGGCGCTGCGCTGCGCGGGCGGTTTCGATCAGGACTAGCACATCGGTGCGATAGGGGAGGCTAGCTGCATCGATCGTTACTCGCTCGGCGATGCGGTGCTTGAGGCTCGCCTTGCCCTTCATGAGCCAGCCCGGCAGGGAGGCGAGCGAGAGAGGCGAGGTCTTTGCAAGCAACAGAAATGTTTCGAGCAGCATGTCGGTGCGCACCAGTGTGCCATCCAGATCCACGCAAAGCGGAATCGGCGCGTCATCGATTTCGTTCATGTTCGTCATGACGTCACGCCCCCCTCGCCATCACGACAACCCCGCTCATGATCAGCAATGTGCCGATGACCTTGGCCGCGGAGAAGGTGTCATTGAAGACGAGGCGGCCGAGCACGGCCGTAAGCACAAAGCCCAGTGCCACGAACGGATAGGCGAAACTGACCTGCACCTTGGATAGCACCATCAGCCAGACCGCCGCACTGCTGAAATACAGGAAAAGGCCGAGCAATATTAGGGGGTTGAGGGCAATATCGAGCAATGCTGATGCTCGTGCCCCTCCTTCTGCGATCACCCTCTGGGCGGAAGGGGAGTCCATGCCGGCCTTGAGGGCGATCTGCGCAAAGGCGGATATCGTGACGCTAATCAGGATGAGCGCATAAACGTTTTTTACTAGGCTGAGATTTAACAAAGCGCCCTCCCCCGAGTTTGTGTCGCGTTCTATTTGTGTAGCAGCGACATTGGATTGCGTCAATTCGGCAGGAAACGCTCTCGGCCGGAAAATCAAAGCAGGAGGGAACAGGAAATTTTAGCTCCCAGTAGCCAAACAACTTTGGTCGGCCCTTGAGCAAGGAGAAGGAGAACGAGAAGTGTCAGCAAAGTCGAAAGCGGGGACGCTATTCGCGTGTCCACCTATCGACCGTGCTCAACGGTCATGCAGCGATTTCTGCTGACCTGGCGCTGCGCTTGGAACTCGCCGGTATAAGCACCGGCCGCCAGTGGCTGGCCATGAAGGCAGCCTATGACTTGTGGCAGGCCGAACACCGAGGGCAACCGAATATCGTACGTTTGCATGAAGTGCCAGCGTAACCCATGAGTAACCACGACCAGAAACGACAAGGGCCTGCATCGCTGCAAGCCCTTGTTTTGTATAGAATTCTTTAAAATATAAAGCTAAATATAGGCGGACATGAAGTCCGTTTCTTTGGAATGGGGTATTTACGCGGCAGTAAATTCTACAGGGAAAGGAATCGCAGCCTGGGCTGTTTGCAATTTGGTCAGGGTTTCACGCACCACTTCCTTGGCAAGGCAGGCGCATTTGCCGCATTGGCTGGCTACGCCGGTAGCTTGGCGGACTTCCTTGTAGCTGCAGCAACCTTCATAGATTGCTTCGCGGATTTGTCCGTCGGTGACGCCAGTGCAGAGGCAGACATACATAACTGAAACCGTCGCTGGTTATGACTCAATTGCGATGGATCTTAATGTTAACGAGAATGATTGTCAAAGTGGTTTCTGAAAGCTTTGCGTTATAAGCGAGGGTGACTGACGAACGGTTTTCCTAGGGCAATCTGCCAGTAAGCGTGTCGCCGGGAATTTGGCCTGTCGGTGAAAATCCGTTGAGGACAGCTCAAAAACGCAGTGTATGATGGCCGGTCCTTATGAAGCGGGTGGGTGTCACAGGGCTGTCGCCTGAGGGTGGCAGGCTGGCGCAAACCCGGAACTTCACGTTTTTACACCAGGAGATATTCAATGAGCGTACTCGTAGGCAAGCAAGCCCCTGACTTCACCGTACCAGCCGTACTCGGCAATGGCGAAATCGTCGACAGCTTCACCCTGTCGTCGGCCATCAAAGGCAAATACGGCCTGGTGTTCTTCTACCCGTTGGACTTCACCTTCGTTTGCCCATCCGAGCTGATCGCTCTGGACAACCGCATGTCCGACTTCAAGGCCCGCAACGTTGAAGTGATCGCTGTTTCGATCGACTCGCACTTCACCCACAACGCGTGGCGCAACACCCCGGTCAACAATGGTGGCATCGGCGAAGTTCGCTACACCATGGCAGCTGACCTGAAACACGAAATCGCCAAGGCCTACGATGTTGAATCCGAAGGCGGCGTGGCTTTCCGTGGCGCGTTCCTGATCGACGACAAAGGCGTTGTCCGCTCGCAGATCATCAACGACCTGCCACTGGGCCGTAACATCGAAGAGCTGGTCCGTCTGGTCGACGCTCTGCAATTCCACGAAGAGCACGGCGAAGTTTGCCCTGCCAACTGGAAAAAAGGCGACAAAGGCATGACCGCTTCGACCGAAGGCGTCGCGGCTTACCTGACCGAGAATGCTGCTGCCCTGTAAGGCGCATTCGAGGCACAAAAAAACCGGCCGTTGAGGCCGGTTTTTTTATGGGCGGAGAAGCGGTGATTCCTGTAGGAGCCGGCTTGCTGGCGATCCAGGCGCCTCGGTAATCAGACAAACCGCGGTGGCTGAATCGCCAGCAAGCCGGCTCCTACGAAAAGCCGATCAGTCGTTGTAGTCTTCCCAGCCGCCCATCTGTTTCCAGCGATTGACGATGCCGCAGAACAGCTCGGCCGTCTTCTCTGTGTCGTAGCGAGCCGAGTGAGCCTCGCGACCGTCGAAGTCGATATCGGCGGCCTGACAGGCTTTCGCCAGCACCGTCTGACCGTACGCCAGACCGGCCAGGGTGGCCGTGTCGAAGCTGGAGAA
Organism: Pseudomonas sp. BF-RE-21; assembly: GCF_019947305.1. Lineage (NCBI taxonomy): Bacteria > Pseudomonadati > Pseudomonadota > Gammaproteobacteria > Pseudomonadales > Pseudomonadaceae > Pseudomonas > Pseudomonas sp. BF-RE-21. The sequence continues at coordinate 16,380 of NZ_JAGYGF010000059.1, forward strand.
CGGATGAAACGGGTTGCGCTTCATGTCCAGGCGCGCAACCGCCGCGTTCAGGAAGCCCAGATCGAAGCTGCTGTTGTGCCCGACCAGAATCGCCCGCTTGCAGCCGTTGGCTTTCAACGCCTTGCGGATGCCGCGGAAAATATCGGTCAGCGCCGCTTCTTCACTCACCGCCATGCGCAGCGGGTGATCGAGTTTGATCCCGGTGAACTCCAGCGCGGCCGCTTCGATGTTGGCGCCTTCAAAAGGCTCGACACGGAAGAAGTAGGTGTGGTCAGGGTATACAAAACCCTTCTCGTCCATGGCGATCGTGGTAGCGGCTATTTCCAGCAAAGCGTCAGTGGCAGAGTTGAAACCACCGGTTTCAACGTCGACAACGACTGGCAGGTATCCACGGAATCGAGCTGCCATCGGGTGGCGTGGACCACCTCCGCCGCCTTGACCGTCCTGTTCGTCGTCGTAATGGTCTTCACTCACGCGTGTTCCTCCAGCAGGCGCCAGCGCAGTTTTTCACCGGCGCGCAGCGGGATAACGGTCAGCTCGCCAAATGGCAGGCTGGTTGGGGCGGTCCACTCGTCGCGGACCAGAGTAATGCGATCGGTGTTCACCGGCAGGCCATAGAAGCGCGGGCCGTTGAGGCTGGCGAAGGCTTCGAGCTTGTCCAGTGCGTTACGTTGTTCGAACGCTTCGGCGTACATCTCGATCGCCGCATAAGCGGTGTAGCAACCGGCACAGCCGCACGCGGCTTCTTTGGCATGCTGGGCGTGAGGCGCCGAGTCGGTGCCGAGGAAGAACTTTTCGCTGCCGCTGGTGGCGGCGTCGAGCAGGGCTTCCTGATGCGTATTGCGCTTGAGGATCGGCAGGCAATAGAAGTGCGGCCGAATCCCGCCCACCAGCATGTGGTTGCGGTTGTACAAGAGGTGATGCGCGGTGATGGTCGCGCCAACGTTGGCCGAAGCCTCGTTGACGAACTGCACGGCGTCCGCGGTGGTGATGTGTTCGAACACCACTTTGAGCGTCGGGAAACGCTCGACCACACGACGCATGTGCTCATCGATGAAGATTTTTTCGCGGTCGAACACGTCGACATCGCCACGGGTGACTTCACCGTGAACCAACAAAGGCATCCCGACTTCGGCCATGGCCTCAAGCGCAGGGAAGATCTTGTCGATGCTGGTGACGCCAGAGTCCGAGTTGGTGGTCGCGCCGGCCGGATACAACTTGGCGGCATGAATGAAACCGCTGGCCTTGGCCTCACGAATTTCTTCGGGCTGGGTGCGGTCGGTCAGGTAAAGGACCATCAACGGTTCGAAACGGCTGCCAGCCGGACGTGCAGCGAGAATCCGCTGGCGATAGCCGTCGGCTTCAGCGGCGTTGCGCACCGGAGGTACCAGGTTGGGCATGATGATGGCGCGACCAAAGGTGCGCGCGACATCCGCAACGGTATTGGTCAACACGGCACCATCGCGAAGATGAATATGCCAGTCGTCGGGACGCAGCAGGGTCAGGCGGTCGGACATGAGGGGATTCCAGGCGGGTCAAACTGAAGGGAATGCTACCGGAAAAGACTCTCTCAGGCACTCGCTATCAAGTTTTGCGGGAAGCTTCCGATATCCAACAGGTATGCCGTAAACATGTGTGTGTCGGTCTTTTTGTTGTAGAAGCCAGTGGAGCCTCCCGTGCGCCAGCGTTATTTAGCCTTGCTCAGCGTGTTTGCCAGCCTTCCCGCGATGGCGCTCACTTTCCAGACCCGTCTGGAGAGCATCGAGTGGACGGTCGAAGGGGACAAGTTCGAGTGCCGCCTGACTCAACCGATCACCGATTTCGGTTCGGGTGAGTTCGTGCGCCGCGCCGGCGAGCAGGCGACGTTTCGTCTGAAAGCCTATAACTCGATGGTCGGCGGCGGCTCGGCGACCCTGCTGGCAGCCGCAGCGCCCTGGCAGCCGGGGCGGGGCGACATCAATCTGGGCTCCGTGCGGATTGGTAGCGGCAATGTGCTGTTCAACAGTTCGCAAGTTCAGGCCGGACGCCTGATCAGTGGCCTGATGGACGGGCGCAGCCCGGTCGTTCGACATTCTTCGGGCGATGGCCGGGTGTCGGAAGTGCGGTTGTTGCCGGTCAAGTTCAGCAAGGCGTTCAACGATTATCAAAGCTGTGTGGCGAAGCTGCTGCCGAAGAATTTCGAGCAAGTCAAACAAACGCAGATCGGCTTTCCCGGCGACGGCCTGGATCTCGACGCACAGGCCAAGGCTCAGTTGCAGGTCATGCTGGAGTTCATGAAGGCCGATCCGACGGTCAATCACATCGAACTCGACGGCCACTCCGACAACAGCGGCAATCGCCTGGCCAATCGTGACCTGTCGCGGCGTCGGGCCCTGGCGGTCATGGAGTTCTTCAAGGCCAACGGTTTTCAGGAATCGCAGATCACCGTGCGCTTTCACGGCGAGCGTTATCCGTTGGCACCCAACACCAATGCCGCCAATCGGGCGAAGAACCGTCGGGTCAATGTGCATCTGGCGCGGGTCGCACCCACCGAGCAACCGGCGCCTCAGACAACCGCATCGGCGAACCCCGCGAAGACATACTGAACCGGCTGTCATCGTCGCCCGCTCGACATAATCTGTCGCTTCGTCGTCATAAGCTGTCGCGCCTCTGTAAATTATCCTGCATGACCGGTAGACTTGACGGCTTTCCGTAGAACCCCGTGGAGTGATGGCATGGCGGACGTAAACAAGGTCGTTCTGGCGTATTCCGGCGGCCTGGACACTTCGGTGATCCTCAAGTGGCTGCAGGATACTTATAACTGTGAAGTGGTGACCTTTACCGCTGACCTGGGTCAGGGCGAAGAGGTCGAGCCGGCTCGCGCCAAGGCTCAGGCCATGGGCGTAAAAGAAATCTACATCGACGATCTGCGCGAAGAATTCGTGCGTGACTTCGTATTCCCGATGTTCCGCGCCAACACCGTTTACGAAGGCGAGTACCTGCTGGGTACTTCCATCGCTCGTCCGTTGATCGCCAAACGCCTGATCGAAATCGCCAACGAAACCGGCGCTGACGCCATTTCCCACGGTGCCACCGGCAAGGGTAACGACCAGGTTCGTTTCGAACTGGGCGCTTATGCCTTGAAGCCAGGTGTGAAAGTGATCGCTCCGTGGCGCGAATGGGACCTGCTCTCCCGTGAAAAGCTGATGGATTACGCTGAAAAGCACGCGATCCCGATCGAGCGTCATGGCAAGAAGAAATCCCCGTACTCGATGGATGCCAACCTGCTGCACATCTCCTATGAAGGCGGCGTGCTGGAAGACACCTGGACCGAGCACGAAGAAGACATGTGGAAATGGACCGTCTCCCCGGAGAAGGCTCCTGACAAGGCGCAGTACCTCGAACTGACTTACCGTAACGGCGACATCGTTGCACTGGACGGCGTCGAAATGACTCCGGCCACCGTGCTGGCGACCCTGAACCGTATCGGTGGCGAACACGGTATCGGCCGTCTCGACATCGTCGAGAACCGTTACGTGGGCATGAAGTCCCGTGGCTGCTACGAAACCCCTGGCGGCACCATCATGCTGCGCGCCCACCGTGCGATCGAATCGATCACGCTGGACCGCGAAGTGGCTCACCTCAAAGACGAGCTGATGCCTAAATACGCCAGCCTGATCTACACCGGTTACTGGTGGAGCCCTGAGCGTCTGATGCTGCAACAGATGATCGATGCGTCCCAGGCTCACGTGAACGGCGTCGTGCGCCTGAAGCTGTACAAGGGCAACGTGATCGTCACTGGCCGCAAGTCCGACGAATCGTTGTTCGATGCCAACATCGCGACCTTCGAGGAAGATGGCGGCGCCTACAACCAGGCCGACGCGGCGGGCTTCATCAAGCTCAACGCGCTGCGCATGCGTATCGCGGCAAACAAAGGTCGCAAGCTGTTCTGAGATCTTTGACACGCTGATGGAATGTGTGGCCTTGTCCAGGACAAGGCCACACATTTGAAAACAGGGATTTTCTGTCTGACATTGCGATTCAACATTCTTGTTGTTTTAAATTCCTTCCTGTCCGCCCCCCATTGATCCTAAAGAGCAACTGCCTGCTGTGTGTCAGCCCGGCAATATTGATCAATGACCGTCACGTCACGTGAACTCAAATTGTAAGCAATACAGAACGTTGCGCTGCTGCGTTTTTTTGCGTTTCGGCAAAACTTGAGTGCGCTTTCTTTCAGTAACGTCTCCGACTCGCCAACAACGAGAAACACGACAACGTGTGCCGGATTCCCCTTGGGCTGGCGAAGCTTCTCCAGAAGGGCGCGGAACTCATTTTTTTTGTTCATCCTTCGTGCATCAATGATGTGCAGATCCTTGAGTGACTCGGGCAACCGAATAGGGTACTGAGCCGAGAGACTTGGCTGTAAGCCGATCTCGTCGGGCGGATCTTGCGCGTTACCTGAACGCTCTGCGTTGTCCATCACCTTTATGAAATGCTTTCCCTTTTCAAAGTCGGAAGGCGCGTAAAGCGATCGATAATTGAAGTTAAGGGTGGCGAAGAAAAGAAAAAGCAAATAAAAGGGAAAGCTGATCAAAAACCAGATGTAGATCTCTTTATCTTCGTCATCGAGGAAGGGTAGAGAGATGGCGGCCGATGTTTCAGACAGTGTTGCGAATATCGCGATGACTGTCATGGGGTTGGTGATTCGTTGTTTGAGTTTTATCATATTTTTTACTCATATTAGTTCGTCTTTTCTCATTGTGTTAGTTGGTGGTTGTTAGGGTGTAGAGTTTATATGGTAGCGGTGGATTTATAGTTCGGATATATCAGTTTTGCTATTCATTTATTGTTAATTGACTTTTGATGTAAGGTTTTGTGTTTGATGTTTCTGGTGTGGTGGGCAGGCCGGGAAATATCAATTACCCTACAAGGGTAGACTAATCGTTGGCGTGTGTCGGATCATCTTGGTCAACTGTTGTTGTGTGGCGCGCTGGTTGTAAGTCGAAACAAAAAACTGTTGAATACTGAAATATCATGAGACAGATAAAGTTTCTGGCGCGCTGTGTTTCAAGATTTTTTGTAAGATTATTCCGCGATGTTTGTAGGGAATGTCTCTCGGTGTGGGTGGCCGGGGGGAGCGGCATGCCATGGGTGAAACGACTAGGCTATTGTGCGGGCTCTAAAAATTCGAACAGCGAAAATTGGACTTGCCCATGAATAAAGTGCTGATCGTGGATGATCACCCCGTCATTCGTCTTGCGGTACGTATGCTGATGGAGCGTCATGGCTACGAAGTCATTGCAGAAACAGATAATGGCGTGGATGCATTGCAACTAGCTCGTGAACATATGCCGGATATTGTCATCCTGGATATTGGAATACCCAAACTGGATGGGCTGGAAGTCATTGCACGTCTGGCATCGGCAGCGATGCCAATGAAAGTACTGATATTGACTTCACAGGCTCCCGGGCATTTTTCGATGCGTTGCATGCAATCCGGTGCTGCAGGATATGTTTGCAAACAACAGGACCTCACTGAGTTGCTCAGTGCAATAAAGGCGGTATTGTCGGGCTACAGTTACTTTCCCAATCAAGCCTTGCATACCGTGCGCTCCAGTCTGGGGAATGCCAGTGAAGCCGATATGGTGGATCGTCTTTCGGGGCGGGAGATGATGGTCTTGCAACAGTTGGCTCGCGGCAAGACCAACAAGGAAATTGCCGATGGAATGTTCCTCAGCAATAAAACCGTCAGTACTTACAAGACGCGGCTGTTGTTGAAACTCAATGCGCGGTCCCTGGTTGACCTGATCGAACTGGCTCAACGCAATGGGTTGGTATGACTGGGCCAGTGCTTGACGGGGCGTAAAGAGTGGGCGTTTTCAAGGTTTCGCACCTAGTAAAAAGCCTCCGTTTCGGGAGGCTTTCAGGTGTCATAGGTCAAAATCGTAATCGGCCAATTGCTTTTGCAGTCGGCGCTCCTCCAGCAGATTGTCGATGGTGCGGCGTTTGCTCAGGTTGGTCTTTGCCACTTCAACCACCGGTTCCGCGTCATCGGCCTCAACGGGTGTGAAGTCGTCTTCTACGTCCAATTGCTCTTTGCCAGTGCTCATAAGGTTAACTCCAGGCTAAGACTGCCTTTGGCGCTCCTTATATCGATAATCGCCTCGCGGGTAAAAAAGATTTTTTCAATCGATAAATCAAAAAACCTAATAGCGCCTCAATCGTCCGAAGTCTTGTGCTTGTATTCGCACAGGTCTTCTATCCGGCAACTGCCGCAGCGAGGCTTGCGAGCCAGGCAAACGTAACGCCCATGAAGAATCAGCCAGTGATGGGAATCGAGCAGATATTCCTTCGGCACGAACTTCATCAGTTTTTTCTCGACCTCGACCACATTCTTGCCGGGAGCGATGCCAGTACGATTGCTGACCCGGAAAATATGCGTGTCCACGGCCATGGTCAGTTGTCGGAACGCAGTATTGAGCACCACGTTGGCAGTCTTGCGGCCGACACCGGGCAACGCTTCCAGCTCTTCACGGGTCTGCGGCACTTCCCCGCCATGGCGTTCCACCAGCAAGCGGCAGGTTTCGATTACATTTTTTGCCTTGCTGTTGAACAGGCCGATGGTCTTGATGTACTCGGACAGACCTTCCACGCCCAGCGCGTAAATCGCTTGCGGCGTATTGGCCACCGGGTAGAGCTTGGCGGTGGCTTTATTGACGCCGACATCGGTCGATTGTGCCGAGAGAATCACCGAGATCAGCAATTCGAATGGCGAGGAGTAGGCCAGTTCGGTCTTCGGCTCCGGGTTGTCTTCATGCAGCCTGCGGAAAATTTCCAGACGTTTTGCGGCATTCATGGGCAGTGCGTTTCCTCGAAAGCGATCAATGTGAGGGAGTCGGGCGGGGCCAGGCTTGCCAGGCGGCGATCAGCAGGCCCAGCAGAATGAATCCGCCAGGTGCCAACGTGGCCAGGCGCAAGCCGGCGTCGCCGAGGAACTCGCGCAGCAGGCCCAAGCCGACCATCAGCGCGCCGAACAGGACACACAGGCGCAGGCGCTCACGCCATGCACTCTGGAAAAAACCGGTGTGTTCCAACATGACGCACTGCAAAGCGATCAGTGCTGCATAAAACCCCGAATGCTGGTGCCATTGAAGTGACCAGACCTGCGCGGCGAGTTCTGCACAACCGGTCAGCGTGGCCGCCAGCAGGACGCCTGCGAACAAGCGAGCCGCCGGGATCAGTCGGGATCGCAAGGCAGACATGCTCGCACCAAACGCACTGATCACCACGATGAATATCAACCACACACCCAGTGCGGTCACTAACGAGTCAGTGGCGCCGATCAGCGGCGCGAGCATCAGCGAGTTCTGTAACTTCGCGGACTTATTCATGGCGGCCGCTCCCGATCAGCTGACGCGAGTGTTCATCGAAGTAGCGCAGAGCCTCGTGGATCGCATTGATCACGGCTCTGGAGGTAATGGTCGCGCCAGCGATTTGATCAAATTGCCCCTGATCCTTTTTCAACGCCCAACCGCTGTCGGCGGGTTCATTCAAGGATTTGCCAGTGAACGCCTGAAGCCAGGTATTGGGCCAGTCGGCGATACGCGCACCCAGGCCCGGGGTTTCCGATTGTTTCAGGGTCTTGACCCCCAGCAACTTGCCGTTCGCGTCAATGGCAATCAGCAAATCGATGGAGCCCGCATACCCGATCGTCTGGCTGCGCAGCAGGACCGCAACGGGTTGGCCGGCCTTGGTGGCGAGGTAGCCGCCCAGCAAGGTGCTGTTGGTCAACGCCAGGTTACCGAGTTGCAGCGGCTGCTCCAGCGGTTGATTGTCGTAACTGTCGGAGGGCAGCAAATCGAGCAGGTTGCGGCTGTCGATCCGTCGCTGTTCGGCTGCGATACGTGGCGCGCTGCTGTACTGCACAAGGTAGGTTGCGCCAATCCCCAGGCTTGCCAGCAACAGCAGAATCACAACGCTCGACGTTCGGCTCATGGCGAAATCGGCTCCTGCCTGGACGCGACAAACCGCTCCAGCGCCGGCACGCAAAGATTCATCAACAACACTGCAAACGCAACGCCGTCCGGATAGCCGCCCCAGGTTCGAATCAGGTACGTCAGCAATCCCACGCCCGCACCGAACAGCAGTCGGGCGCCAGGGATTTTTGCGCCGGACACTGGCTCCGTGACGATAAAGAATGCGCCCAGCATGCTCGCGCCCGTGAGCAGATGAAACAGGGGGGAACCATGGGAGTCGGAGCCCGAGCCGTTCCAGCACAGCAGGCTGATGACGAACAGGCTGGCAAGCATGCCCACCGGCGCATGCCAGCTGAACACCTGCCGTTGCAGCAGAAACAAACCGCCCGCCAGAAACGCCAGGTTGACCCATTCCACGCCGCGCGCGCCGAAGTGACCGAACGCCGGATTACCGGCGAAGAGTTCGTCCATGGTCAGGCTTTTGTTGATTCGCAAGCTGTCCAGCGCCGTGGCCTGGACCCACGCATCCGGCGTCTGGCTGAGGCTGAAACCGAACACTTGCTGCAGGCCACCGAGCAGGTCCATGCCGTGGGACGAAGGCCAGTGAGTCATTGGTTGGGGAAAGGTCACCAGTACCAAAGCGAAACCGAGCATCGCCGGGTTGAACGGGTTTTTCCCTACACCGCCATACAGTTGTTTGCCGAGCAGTGCGAATGCCGCGGCGCAGACCGTCAGCCACCATGGGCAATACGGCGGCAAAGCCAGGGCCAGCAGCGTCGCACTGACCAGCGCGCTGCCATCGCTCAAGGTCGGTTTGATCTGGCGTTTGCGCAGCCATAACACTGCCGCTTCAACGGCCAACGCGGTAACGCCGGCCAGGATCAAATTGATCAACACGCCCCAGCCATACAGCCAGAACAGCACCAGCATCCCCGGCACGGTGGCCAGCAACACCAGCTTCATGGCCTGCTGAAGGCGCTCGTCGACCGATTCAAGGGGCGACATAGGCATCCACCTGGCGCTCGGCTTCTTGCAGGCGAGCGCGCGCCTTGTCCAATAACTCAGCGGGGGTGTCAGTGCGACGTTCGAGTTTGCTGACATCCGCGCGAGCGTAGGCCAATTCGGTTTTCAGCTGTCGAAGCTGGCTGTCGATGGGGCGTTTTTCGATACGCGCCAGGTCAGGTAAAGGCTGCTCGCTCGCAGTTTCTGCCGCGTGCAGGGCTTTTTCAGCGTCGCCGAGTGCGCGCTCCAGGGCGTCGATCTGCTCGGCCGGCGCGTCACTGGTTTGCGCTTTCTTGAGTTCGGCGCGGCGCATGGCCAACTGTATTTTCGCCCGCTTCAGCTCCGCGTCCTTCACTGGCGCAGCAGGCGCAGCGGCGGGTGGTGCGCTGTTTTCCAACTGCGCCAAGGCGTGTTCAGCGGCGTCGAATTGCTGTTGCAGGACGATCAGTTGCGACTGCTGTTCGAAGGTCGGCGGATGGCCGAACGCCTTGAGCGATTTGTTCAGTTGTGCGCGGCTCATCGCCAGATCGATTTTGGCTTTCTTCAACGCCGCGTCGGCATTGGCTGCTTTCTGCGCACGAACTCTCTCCAGTGCGGCTTGAACCGGGTCGAGCGTTGTCACTTCACTGTGCTGCTGTTGCGCGGCGCGATGTGCCCGGGCCTGACGCTCGGCGAGTTTCTGTTCTTCTTCGCGGTGCAAGCGGGCGTTGCGCTGTTCAAAGCGACGCCGGGCGTGATTGCGTTTGGCGGTACGCGCCTGTTGTTCTTCAGGGCTGAATGCCAGGCCACCAACAATCGGCAACACCGTGGCCAGCGGTAACGGCCGCATTTCGATGCAGTCCACCGGGCAAGGAGCCACGCAAAGGTCGCAACCGGTGCATTCGTCGATGATCACCGTGTGCATCAATTTCGCTGCGCCGACGATGGCATCTACCGGGCAGGCCTGAATGCACTTGGTGCAACCGATGCACTCGGCTTCGCGGATGTAGGCGATTTGCGCCGGGGCCGAACCGCGACTGACGTCCAGCTCCAGCACCGGCACTTTCAGCAACTCAGCCAAGGCTGCGATGGTTTCGCTGCCGCCGGGCGGGCACTTGTTGATCGGCTCGCCGCTGGCGATGCCTTCTGCGTACGGCTTGCATCCCGGATGGCCACATTTGCCGCACTGGGTCTGCGGCAAGAGGGCGTCGATGCGTTGAATCAGACTCATGTTTTGATCAGTCCGCTGAAACCGAGAAAAGCCACTGCGATCAGTCCGGCGCCGATCAGGTCGATCGGCAGGCCGCGAAAGGGCAGGGGAACATCGTTATCGAGGGTGCGCTGGCGCAAGTCGCTGAACAGACTCAGCACCAGCCAGAACCCCAGCCCGGCGCCGAGGCTCAGGGCTGTGGCGTGGAAAAATCCGCGGTTTTCCTGGGCGTTGATCAGCGCCAGACCGAGCACGCCGGCATTGCCGAGCAGCAGCGGCCAGAGCCCTTCGAACGAAAGCGTCGAAAACACTTTCGGCAGCAACTTCAGCAGCGGTGTGATCAACAACACGCTCAGGGGCAGAAACGCGAACAAACGCAGCGAAGTCAGCTCAAGCGGCGCCAGTAGCCAGTAATAGAGTGCGTAGCCGAGCATTCCGACGATCAGCATCAGGCACGTCGTCGCAATGCCCAGCGCATGCACCTGACGGCGCTCTGAGCCCAGCAGCGGATCGACGCCCAGCGGCCAGTGCAACACGACGTTGTTGATCAGGGCAGCGCTGATAAGCGTAAGAAGCATCTCGGTCATGATCGTGCCGGAAGAAAGAACCCTTGCTAACAAGGTTAGGCATTATCCGGCAAGGAAGGAGGGGGGGCCAGATATGAAAATCCCACAGTCGCGTCGGGCACGACTGTGGGATCGGTTTGCCGCAGGATCTTACTTGATGCGCTGACCTGGCTTGGCACCGCTGTCGGGGCTGAGCAGGTAGATTTCTTCACCGCCAGGACCGGCCGCCATCACCATGCCTTCGGAGATACCGAACTTCATTTTCCGTGGCTTGAGGTTGGCGATCATCATGGTCAGGCGACCATCGAGCTTGGACGGGTCCGGGTAAGCGCTCTTGATCCCGGAGAACACGTTGCGTTGCTCGTCACCGATATCGAGTGTCAGGCGCAGCAGCTTGTCGGCGCCTTCCACGGCTTCGGCCTTGACGATCAACGCAACGCGCAGGTCGACGGCGGCAAACGCATCGAATTCGATCTCTGGCGACAGCGGATCCTTCGCCAGTTCGCCGTTGCCGGCAGGTGCAGCTTCGCCGGTGTCGGTCTGGCTGGCGGTCAGGTCTTCTTTCGAAGCGTCGGTCATGGCTTGCACTTTCACCGGGTCGATGCGGGTCATCAGCGGCTTGAACTCGTTCAACTGATGGTTGCTGAGCAGGGTCGCGTGATCGGCCCAAGTCAGCGGCGCGACGTTGAGGAACGCCTCGGCATCGGCGGCCAGCAGTGGCAGCACCGGTTTGAGGAAAATCACCAGTTGGCGGAACAGGTTGATGCCCAGCGCGCAGATCGCCTGGACTTCGTCGTGCTTGCCTTCCTGTTTGTTCAGCGACCAAGGCGCCTTGTCGGCGATCCAGGCGTTGGCGCGGTCGGCCAGGCCCATGATTTCGCGCATGGCACGGGCAAAGTCGCGAGCCTCGTAGGCTTCGGCGATGCTTGGCGCTGCGGCGAGGAAAGCTTCGGTCAGTTCTGGCGCGGCGTTACCGGCCACCAGCACGCCGGCGTTGCCTTTGTGGATGAAACCGGCGCAGCGGCTGGCGATGTTGACGACTTTGCCGACGAGGTCGGAGTTGACCTTCTGCACGAAGTCTTCGAGGTTCAGGTCGAGGTCGTCGACGCCACGTCCCAGTTTGGCCGCGTAGTAATAACGCAGGTATTCCGGCGACAGGTGATCCAGGTAGGTCCGGGCCTTGATGAAGGTGCCGCGGGACTTGGACATTTTCTGACCATTGACGGTCAGGTAGCCGTGCACGTTGATGCCGGTCGGTTTACGGAAACCGGCGCCTTCGAGCATCGCTGGCCAGAAGAGGGCGTGGAAGTTGACGATGTCCTTGCCGATGAAGTGGTACAGCTCGGCGGTGGAATCCTTGCCCCAGAACGCATCGAAATCCAGTTCCGGCGTGCGGTTGCACAAGTTCTTGAAACTGGCCATGTAACCGATTGGCGCGTCCAGCCAGACGTAGAAGTACTTGCCCGGCTCGCCTGGGATTTCGAAACCGAAGTACGGCGCATCGCGGGAGATGTCCCACTGTTGCAGGCCGGCATCCAGCCATTCGGCGATCTTGTTCGCGACGGCGTCTTGCAGCGTGCCGCTGCGGGTCCAGGTTTGCAGCATTTCCTGGAAGTCCGGCAGTTTGAAGAAGAAGTGCTGGGAATCCTTGAGCACCGGGGTGGCGCCAGAGATGGCCGATTTCGGATCCTTCAAGTCAGTCGGTGCGTAGGTCGCGCCGCATTTCTCGCAGTTGTCGCCGTACTGGTCTTCGGTGCCGCATTTCGGGCAGGTACCCTTGATGAAGCGGTCGGCCAGGAACATTTTCTTTTCCGGGTCGAAATACTGCGTGATCGAGCGCGTGGCGATGTGCCCGGCGTCGCGCAGCTTCAAGTAGATCTGGCTCGACAGCTCACGGTTTTCTTCGGCGTGAGTGGAGTGGAAGTTGTCGAAGTCCACCAGGAACTCGGCAAAGTCGGCGCTATGTTCAGCCTGGACGTTGGCGATCAGTTGTTCCGGGGTGATGCCTTCCTTTTCCGCGCGCAGCATGATCGCCGAACCGTGGGCGTCGTCGGCGCAGACATAAATGCATTGGTTGCCGCGGTGCTTCTGGAAGCGCACCCACATATCGGTCTGGATGTATTCCAGCATGTGGCCAAGATGGATCGAACCATTGGCATAGGGCAGGGCGCTGGTGACGAGGATCTTGCGTGGCTCGGACATGGGGCTCGGCTACTTGATGAAACGGAGGTCGGCCACTATAAAGCGCCGGCGCATATTTTTCACCCCGTGCGCCTGTTTCATTGGATGACTGACGTGGATTCATGCGATGCGCCGCGTTCCTGTAGGAGCCCGGCTTGCCGGCGATGGCGTCCTCAAGTCAGCTATCGCCGGCAAGCCGGCTCCTACAGATCTTTTCGACATGCCGCCAAACGATCAGAACAGGTACGATACCCGCCTGATTTTCCAGTCTTGCTATCGGAGTTGCCCATGAGCGCCGTCAATCGCGCAGCGGTGGAAGCCGTCCTTCGCCAATACACCGACCCTTACCTGAACCAGGACCCGGTCAGCGCCGGGTGCGTGCGCAACATCGACATCCAGGGTGATCGCGTCAGCGTCCAGCTGGAGTTGGGATACGCCGCCGGCCTGTTCAAAAGTGGCTGGGCGCAGATGCTGCAAATGGCCATCGAAGGCCTCGACGGCGTCACCAGCGCCCGCGTTGATATCACCAGCGTGATCGCCGCACACAAGGCTCAGGCACAGATCCCGGGCCTGGCCAACGTCAAGAACGTCGTGGCCGTGGCATCCGGCAAGGGCGGCGTGGGCAAGTCCACCACCGCCGCCAACCTCGCGTTGGCCCTGGCCCGCGAAGGCGCGAAGGTGGGGATTCTCGACGCGGACATTTACGGTCCGAGCCAAGGCATCATGTTCGGCATTCCCGAAGGCACCCGACCAAAGGTCAAGGATCAGAAGTGGTTCGTGCCGATTGAGTCCCATGGCGTCGAAGTGATGTCCATGGCGTTTTTGACCGACGACAATACGCCGATGGTCTGGCGCGGGCCGATGGTCTCTGGCGCACTGTTGCAACTGGTGACACAAACCGCCTGGGGCGATCTGGATTACCTGGTCATCGACATGCCGCCTGGCACCGGCGACATCCAGCTGACCCTGGCGCAGAAAGTCCCGGTGGCCGGCGCTGTCATCGTTACCACCCCACAAGACCTGGCGTTGCTGGACGCGCGCAAAGGCGTGGAGATGTTCCGCAAGGTCAACATCCCGGTGCTGGGCGTGGTGGAAAACATGGCGGTGCACATCTGCTCGAACTGCGGGCATGCCGAGCATCTGTTCGGTGAGGGCGGGGGCGTGAAGCTGGCCAGCCAGTATGGCGTCGAGCTGCTGGCCTCTTTGCCGCTGGCGATGGCCATTCGTGAACAGGCCGATGGCGGCAAGCCAACGGTCATTGCCGAGCCGGACAGCCCGATCGCGCTGGTGTATCAGGAACTCGCCCGCCACGTCGGCGCGCGGATCGTGTTGCAGGAAGCGGCGACCCCGGCGATGCCGAACATCACCATCAGCGACGATTAAACGCGATCCAATTGTGGGAGCGAGCCTGCTCGCGATAGCGGATTAACATTCAACGGATGCGTTGACTGGCACACCGTTATCGCGAGCAGGCTCGCTCCCACATTGGTTTTGCGGTGTTGGTTAGATGCGCAACCCGCCATCCATTTCCAGGATCCGGCCGGTGTAGTAGTCGTTCTCGAAAATGTACGCCGCCGAATGGGCGATTTCTTCCGGCTTGCCCATGCGCTTGAGCGGAATCCCGGACGTCATTTTCTCCAGCGCTTCAGGCTTCATGCCCAGCGTCATCTCGGTCTCGATAAAGCCCGGTGCAATGCCCGCAACGCGGATGCCGTAACGTGCCAATTCCTTTGCCCAAGTGACGGTCGCCGCAGCAACCCCGGCCTTGGCCGCCGAGTAGTTGGTCTGGCCGACGTTGCCGGCGCGGGAGATCGACGAGATGTTGATGATCGCGCCGCTATTCTTCAGCTCGACCATTTTCGCCGCGACTTCGCGGGTGCACAGGAACACGCCGGTCAGGTTAACGTCGATGACCGCCTGCCATTGGGCCAGGCTCATCTTGGTCATCTCGCCGTCCTTGACCTTCAACAGCAGCCCGTCACGCAGGATCCCGGCGTTGTTGATCAGCCCATGGATCGCGCCGAAATCTTCGGCCACCTGGGCGACCATGTGCGTCACTTGCTCTTCATTCGCCACATTGCACAGATAGGCGCGGGCCTCGACGCCCTTGGCCTTGCACGCGGCAACGGCGTCATCGAGCTTTTCCTGGTTCAGGTCAACCAGCGCAAGCTTCGCGCCTTTGCCGGCTAAATACTCGGCCATCGAACGGCCTAAACCCTGGCAACCGCCAGTGATAATGATTACTTTGTCAGTGAGTTGCATTCGCGTGCCCCAGTTGCAGGTTGGAGTGGTCTTCCTTCTAGAGAGCCTCTCGATCTGCACCTGATGTGGCCTGGTTGCACATGAGAACTGCCCCGATGGCGGACTGGAACTTTCAGCAGTCGCCTGTCCGTTTTTTCGACGGATTCTATATAAGGAGTCATAAATTGAGCGTTGAAGCGGCCAAGAATGCCCGAGAATTGCTTCTCAAGGAATACCGCGGAGTGCTGTCGACGCACTCCAAGGCGATGCCCGGTTTCCCGTTTGGCTCCGTGGTTCCTTACTGTCTGGACGAGCAGGGCCGGCCGCTGATCCTGATCAGCCGCATCGCCCAGCACACCCACAACCTGCAGAAAGACCCGAAGTGTTCGCTGTTCGTCGGTGAGCGCGGGGCCGAGGACGTGCAAGCGGTCGGCCGCCTGACGTACCTCGCCGAAGCGGAAAAACTCGAGGACGCGGCTGCGATTGAAGTGGCCGCCGAGCGCTACTACCGTTACTTCCCGGATTCGCAGAATTATCACAAAGCCCACGATTTCGATTTCTGGGTGCTTAAACCCGTGCGTCACCGTTACATCGGTGGCTTCGGCGCGATTCATTGGGTCGATCAACTGACGTTGGCCAATCCGTTCGCCGGCAAGGCCGAGGTGAGCATGGTCGAGCACATGAACGCCGATCACGCCAAAGCCATCGCCCACTACGTCGAACTGGCGGGGCTGCCGAAAACCGAGCCGGCGCAACTGGCCGGGATCGACACTGAAGGCATGCACCTGCGCATTGGCCAGGCGCTGTACTGGTTACCGTTTCAAGCCCCGTGTAATACGCCGACACAAGTTCGGGAAGCCTTGGTTTTCCTGGCTCACGCCGAACATTGGCCGAAAAATGAAGTGGCCGGCGCTTGAATTCACGAAAGGGCGACGTCATCTAGGGAAGACTGGCAAGGCATTCTTGCGTTGAGGAACCATTTGATGCGCCCTTTTTTATTGCTCTTTGTACTGTTTCCGGTGTTGGAGCTGTTCGTATTCGTCAAGGTCAGCGGTGCGATCGGGTTTTTCCCGGCGCTGCTGCTGGTCATTCTCGGCTCGATGCTCGGCGTGTTCGTGCTGCGCATCGCCGGCCTGGCAACTGCGCTGCGTGCGCGTGAAAGCCTGAACCGCGGCGAACTGCCAGCCCAGACCATGCTCGAAGGCCTGATGCTGGCCCTGGCCGGTGGTCTGTTGATTCTGCCGGGCTTCGTCACCGACGTGCTGGGCCTGATCATGCTGCTGCCGATCTCGCGTCGACTGCTGGCCAATAAAATGCGCCAGCGCGCCGAAGAGGCGGCGATCCGTCAGCGTGCGTTCGCCGATGATCTTCAGCCGCGTGGCGGTCCTGCTCCGCGCGAGCCGTTGGGCCGAGAGCCGAACGTGATCGAAGGTGAGTTCGAACACCGCGATTCCAAGTAAATCGTTTCACCTGCACGGCACCTTCGGGTGCCGTGTTCGTTTTCGGGGCATCAACGTAAAAAATTTCGATCCGCGCCCTTGTAATAAGCTTATGCGCCCTTATGTAACGGTCACCGCAAGGTTTCTGGCAATCACGCCAGACAGACTTCCGCGGTTCGCTTGACGAACCGCACCCGGCACCGCCGGATTTGTTAAACCCGCCGGGACTACACCGGCCGATGAAAACCACAATTAGGAGAGATCGACAATGAAGCTTCGTCCTCTGCATGACCGCGTCGTCATCCGTCGCAGCGAAGAAGAAAAGAAAACCGCTGGCGGTATCGTCCTGCCAGGTTCGGCTGCTGAAAAAGCCAACAGCGGCGAAGTGCTCGCTGTAGGTACCGGCCGCGTGCTGGACAACGGTGAAGTGCGTGCGCTGGCCGTGAAAGTGGGTGACAAGGTTGTGTTCGGCCCGTACTCCGGCAGCAACACCGTGAAAGTCGACGGCGAAGACCTGTTGGTAATGGCTGAGAACGAGATTCTCGCTGTTATCGAAGGCTGATTCCCCGCTCATTTTCCCGCTACTACAAAGTATTTAAGGAATATCGATCATGGCTGCTAAAGAAGTTAAATTCGGCGACTCCGCCCGCAAGAAAATGCTCGCCGGTGTAAACGTCCTGGCTGACGCAGTAAAAGCGACCCTGGGCCCTAAAGGCCGTAACGTGATCATCGAGAAGAGCTTCGGCGCTCCGACCATCACCAAGGACGGCGTGTCCGTTGCCAAAGAAATCGAGCTGAAAGATCGCTTCGAAAACATGGGCGCGCAGCTGGTCAAAGACGTTGCCTCCCGTGCCAACGATGACGCAGGCGACGGCACCACCACCGCTACCGTTCTGGCTCAATCGATCGTCAACGAAGGCCTGAAAGCCGTCGCTGCCGGCATGAACCCGATGGACCTCAAGCGCGGTATCGACAAAGCGACCATCGCGATCGTCAAAGAGCTGAAAGCCCTGTCCAAGCCATGCGCTGACACCAAGGCAATCGCTCAGGTCGGCACCATCTCGGCCAACTCCGACAACTCCATCGGCGACATCATTGCCGAAGCCATGGAAAAAGTCGGTAAAGAAGGCGTGATCACCGTTGAAGAAGGCTCGGGCCTGGAAAACGAACTGTCGGTTGTTGAAGGCATGCAGTTCGACCGTGGCTACCTGTCCCCGTACTTCGTCAACAAGCCAGAGACCATGACTGCCGAGCTGGACGGTCCGCTGATCCTGCTGGTCGACAAAAAGATCTCGAACATCCGCGAAATGCTGCCAGTACTGGAAGCCGTTGCCAAAGCCGGCCGTCCACTGCTGATCGTGGCCGAAGACGTTGAAGGCGAAGCCCTGGCGACTCTGGTTGTGAACAACATGCGTGGCATCGTCAAAGTCGCAGCCGTCAAGGCTCCAGGCTTCGGCGACCGTCGCAAGGCCATGCTGCAGGACATCGCTGTTCTGACTGGCGGTACCGTTATCTCCGAAGAGATCGGTCTGAGCCTGGAAAGCACTACCCTGGAACACCTGGGTAATGCCAAGCGCGTGATCCTGTCCAAAGAAAACACCACCGTGATCGACGGTGCCGGCGTTGAGGCTGACATCCAGGCTCGCGTTCTGCAGATCCGTCAGCAAGTGGCCGACACTTCGTCCGACTACGACCGTGAAAAACTGCAAGAGCGTCTGGCCAAGCTGTCCGGCGGCGTTGCAGTGATCAAGGTTGGCGCTGGTTCCGAAGTTGAAATGAAAGAGAAGAAAGCCCGCGTTGAAGACGCCTTGCACGCTACCCGTGCAGCCGTTGAAGAAGGCGTGGTACCTGGCGGCGGCGTGGCACTGGTTCGCGCTCTGCAGGCTATCTCCGAGCTGAAAGGCGACAACGATGACCAGAACGTTGGCATCCAGTTGCTGCGTCGCGCTGTTGAAGCGCCACTGCGCCAGATCGTTGCCAACTCCGGCGACGAGCCAAGCGTTGTTGTGGACAAGGTCAAGCAGGGTTCGGGTAACTACGGTTACAACGCTGCCACCGGCGAATACGGCGACATGATCGAAATGGGTATCCTGGACCCGGCCAAAGTGACTCGTTCGGCTCTGCAAGCGGCTTCGTCGATTGCCAGCCTGATGATCACCACCGAAGCCATGATCGCCGAGATCAAGGAAGACGCACCAGCTGGCGGCGGCATGCCAGACATGGGCGGTATGGGCGGCATGGGCGGCATGATGTAAGCCAGCCTTACCCCGTACGAAAAAACCCCGCCTGCGAAAGCAGGCGGGGTTTTTTATTGCCTCGATTTGGTATGTCGGAAGACCGAGTCGCGGCCTTCGCGGGCAAGCCTCGCTCCTACAGGTTCTGCGCGATCCTTGTAGGAGCGAGGCTTGCCCGCGAAGGCGTCAGATCAGGCGCCGACAGGTTCTGCCTTGGTTACTCGATCAGCCTTCAACGCCGGTCGATAAAGGATGTAGTAATACGACCCCAGACAAATCAGCCAGCAGAAAATCGCTGTCCACACGTTGTGCGAGAAAAAATGCGCGCCCTGCAGCATCCGGCCGATGGAAAACACCGTGCCCAGCGCAAACGCGAACACCAGCGCCTTGCGCGCCAGACGCGGACGTCGGTCGCGCAGCACGAAAAACAGCGCAAACAACGTGAAACCGGTGGCGGCATGGCCACCTGGCCAGCAACGGCCGGGTTTTTCGGTAGGTGGGCGCGGGCTGAGCAGTTCGCTGTAGGTTTCATGACCGCCGAATTGCTCCAGGCTCCATGGGCATTGAACCGCGGTCACCGCTTTGACGGGCGTGACAAAAGAGGTCGCCAGGCCAAGGGACAGCACCAGGCAGCCCAGTTCCCGTTTGAACGGTTTGAGCCGGTCGATGAAAAAGGCGCCGATGAAGCCGAAGATGGCCAACACTGAAAACGCGATGACCACCTGTTTGGCGCGGTCATGCAGGATGTTTTCGAGGAAGTAACTGTGCCGTCCGATGAAATCCCCCGCAGCCGGGTCGTAGAACATCCTCGCCAGGTCCATGTCCACGGACGTCAGTTCGAGCAGCACCAGAATGATCGCCGCAACGGCGGGCACACCCAGGCACACCCAGAAGTTCAGAGGGCGAGAGGCGGGGCGGGCAGTGGTCGAAACCATGGCAGTTCCTTGGTCGGTTAAATGTTCTTGAGAGCGCAGCCGCGCGGAGTTTGGGCCTGTTTCTGTCGCTGCCGTGTGAACCGATAGTGAAAAAATCGTCAACGTCACACCGGGTTTATCAATGGGTTTGGCCACTGCACACAGTTCTGGCTCTGCGCCACGCCAGGCCTTAAGCTGCGCGGGCCAAGACGGCCGTTACTGTGTACGGAGGAGGTGCCCATGCGAATTCTATTGGTTGAAGACAACCGCGATATCCTGGCCAATCTGGCCGATTACCTGGGGCTCAAAGGCTACACCGTGGATTGCGCGCAGGACGGTTTGTCTGGCCTGCACCTGGCAGCCACCGAGCACTACGACTTGATCGTGCTCGACATCATGTTGCCCGGCATCGACGGCTATACGTTGTGCAAACGCCTGCGCGAAGACGCTCGCCGTGACACCCCGGTGATCATGCTGACCGCTCGCGATCAATTGGACGACCGGCTGCAAGGCTTCAAGTCCGGGGCGGATGATTACCTGATCAAACCTTTCGCCCTGTCTGAACTGGCCGCGCGGATCGAAGCGGTGATGCGCCGGGCGCAGGGCGGCGGTCGTCGTACCCTGCAAGTCGGCGATCTGAGCTACGACCTCGATACCCTGGAAGTCACCCGCGAAGGGCGCTTGCTGAAACTCAACCCGGTCGGCCTGAAACTGTTGGCCGTGCTGATGCAGAAAAGCCCGCACGTCTTGCGCCGGGAAATTCTCGAAGAGGCCCTGTGGGGCGATGACTGCCCGGACAGCGACAGCCTGCGCAGCCACGTCCACCAATTGCGTCAGGTGATCGACAAGCCGTTCGCCAAGCCGTTGCTGCAAACCGTACACGGTGTGGGTTATCGCTTGGCCGAGGGCCGTGATGGAGTTTAAACAGAGCCTTGCTCAACGGATCATCATCGCCTTTGCGCTGATGAGCGCATTGGTGGCAGGCGCCTTCGCCATGGGCATTGTGGCAACCGTGCACCTGGTGGAAGAAAAACTGATTTCTGCAGGTCTGGGTGGCGATCTGCAACGCCTGTTGTTGATGGACAGTGTCTCGGACTGGAGCCATCGCCCCGAACCAGACCAGCTGTTCTACTTCAGCGGCGGGCCGGGCGATTTCGACTTGCCCAAGGATTTGCGTCATCTGGAGCCGGGTTTTCACGAGGTGTTCCGGGAGCAGCTGTCGTATCACGCGATGGTCGAAGTCGTCGACGGCCGGCATTATGTGCTGCTGCAAGACCAGAGTGATTTCGAAGAGCGTGAGCGGGTGCTGTTCGCGGTGGTGCTGGTGGGCTTCGTCTTGAGCCTGGCGTTGGCGGTGTTCCTCGGCTGGGTCCTCGCGCGCAAAGTGATGGCGCCGGTGGTGCGCCTCGCTCGGCAGGTGCGTCACCGCGATCAGCTCCTGGGGCTGGCGCCCCCGTTGGCACCGGACTACGCCGCTGATGAAGTGGGCGAGCTGGCGGTAGCTTTCGACGCCACCCTCGGGCGCTTGCGGCAGGCATTGACCCGGGAGCGATTGTTCACCAGTGACGTCAGCCACGAATTGCGCACGCCGTTGATGGTGCTGGCCAGTTCCTGTGAGCTGTTGCTGGAAAACCCCGGCATCGACCAGCGGGGGCGGGCTCAGGTTGAACGAATCGCCCGCGCCTGCGAAGAGATGCGTGAGCTGGTGCAAACCTTCCTGATGCTGGCCCGCGCCCAACATGAAGACGCCAGCATGGCGCCGCAGCAGTCCTTGAGCCAGGTCGCCGGCGGGCTGCTCAATTTATGGCGAGAACCGATCGAGGCAAAAGGGCTGTCGCTGATATTTGAACCGGGCAATCCGGCCAGCACCTGCTACAACGCAACCCTGTTGCACGCAGTCATGGGGAACCTGCTGCGTAACGCGCTGCATTACACCGAACGGGGCTTCATCCGCTTGACGCTGACGACCGCCGGTTTCACGGTCGAGGACAGTGGTGTGGGCATTCCCGAGGAAAAACGCGAGGCGATGTTCGAGCCGTTCGTGCGTGGCAACGAGAAGCGCGGTGAAGGACTGGGGCTGGGCCTGTCGCTGGTGCAGCGGATCTGCGAGAACCAGGGGTGGAATGTCAGCCTGACGAATATGGAGCCCAATGGCTGTCGTTTTCAGGTGACGTTGAGTCAGCGCGATAGTTGATTTCGTTGGTGGCCCTCGGCCACTGCCATCAACCTGTAAAACCTCGAAATAAATCGGGGTTTTACACCACGATTTTTTCACGAAGGCATGACCTGGCGCTGACACACCATTCCTTAGGGTAGTGGTCATCAGAAACGCAGGAGCCCTTCGTGATGGCTGGCCCGATCAAACTTGATTTTTCCGAAAAATACGACGATCAACACGCTCAGAAATACCTGCGCAAACATCAGGACGGACTCGGTCGCCGACTGTCCCATTGGCGTGACGAGCAACTGGCGCGCAAGGCTTTGACATTGGCCGGTGAACCTGGCCTGGTTCTCGATTTACCCTGCGGTGCCGGGCGCTTCTGGCCACTACTGGCGGAAAAAGCCAATCGGGTGATTATCGGTGCGGACAACTCCGAGTCCATGCTGAAAATCGCTTTGAAGGCGCAACCGGCCGATGTGGTGAAACGGGTACAACCCTTGCACACATCTGCGTTCGACATTGCCTTGCCTGATAACGCCGTCGACAGCATTTTTTGTATGCGTTTGCTGCACCACATCGGTGAAGCCGAGCATCGACTGGCCATTTTGCGTGAGTTCGAACGCGTCACGCGTGACAGCGTGATTATTTCGTTGTGGGTGGACGGCAATTTCAAAGCCTGGAAACGCAGGCGGCTTGAAAAAACACGTGGGCATCTCGGTTACCAAAACCGATTTGTGTTACCGGCGGCTACGGTCGAAAAGGAGTTCGAGCAGGCGGGTTTTCGAGTCCAGGAACAACTGGACTTTTTACCGCTCTATGCCATGTGGCGGGTTTATGTATTACGCAAGAGGTAACTCAATGGCAGTGCAGTGTGCAGCAGAAACGGACGTCGCTTCCCAAGACCGCTTTGACTATTTCTGGAATCAGCGCGGTGAGTGGGTTGAAGAACCCAACGTCCGTCGCGGCGGCGAAAGTGGCGTGCAGCGTATCAAGAGCAGCAAGGGACAACTGCTTTACGTCAAACGTCAGACCGGACATATCTATCGGAGTTGGCTGCATCCTTTCGGTCGGCCGACGGTGTTGCGTGAGCGAGATGCGCTCATGGGCATGCGCCTGATCGACGTGCGCGTTCCGGAAATCGTTTTCTGCGGTGCGCAGCATGACCCGGTTCACAAGTGGCGCGCATTGCTGGTGACCAAGGCACTGGACGGTTTCGAAGAAATCGAACACTGGTATGCAGGTGGTGGTCGCGAACGTCATGGCGAGGCGGTGCATGATCGGGTCCTGAAGGATCTGGCCGAGAATCTGGCTCGCATGCACAAGGGCCGCTGGCAGCACGGCTGCCTCTATATGAAGCACGTATTCGTACGCGTCACTGGTGAGGGCGAGGCCGCCAACGTCGAGATTGCCATGCTCGATCTGGAGAAGAGCCGGAAGCGTTTGACCGCCCGTCGCGCCGCTACCCATGACATGCGGCAACTGCGCCGCCACTCGTCGTTCAGCGACACGGACTGGAAAAATCTCGTCTACCTTTATGAGACGGCGTTTGGCAGCGCTATCAAAGGTTTATAGCAATGAAACTCGAAATTGCTAGAGGTTTGTTCCTGATAGGAGCCTTGGCAGTTGCTTCACTGGCGGTGGCGGCTTGGGAGCAGCCCCGCACGCAGGTCCTCAGTTCAGTGAGCGGGGACGTGCGTTGTCCGATGCCACGGGTTGCGAAGGCGACCGTTGCAACCCAACCCGATCATGATCTATTGCTGTTCATGTTCGGACTTTCTCAAGGACTGAGGCCGCAGAGTTGACCAGATTGAAGCCCAAATAAAAGGCCTCGCAAATGCGAGGCCTTTTTCATTTCCGTGTCTCTTACGCTCTGTAGGAGCCGGCTTGCCGGCGATGGAGTGTCAGTCGACATCACCGCCGCTGACACACCATCGCCGGCAAGCCG